>JABDQS010000199.1 GCA_013042125.1 Eudoraea sp. | reverse complement strand
TCCATAGGCCATTTTATAATCGTGACCCAGCAAAGGAAAGGGTACGCCCGCCAAATGATACCCATATTTTTCATAGGTGGGTGTTTTCACATGCGCCTCATACCAAACGGAGGGTTGCGCAAAGCCTATATGTGGATCATTCGCAAAAATGACCTTTCCATTCTTTGTTTTTTCCGAACCAATCACCCAGCTATTGCTGCCAATGAATTGTGGTACCGGAACCCTGCTAAGCACTTCAGAAACCTGTGAGACCATTTCAGCAGCACTGCTAACCTCTTCCGCTGTATAATTTTTTATCCAGACGGTATTCGTAGAACTATTGATCTCTAGGTCCTCTAAATAGGGAACTCCTATAGAATCGCGTATTGTGGTTAACAAGGGATCCGTTTTGTGAGCCATGGCAAAGCTAAAGGCCATATAGCCCACAGCATTGTAAATATCACGGATCATAAATGGTTTTTTATCAAGGCCAGTCAGGTAGAATTCAATAGGTGTTGGACCTTCTTCTATGAACTGATTAATACCGTCTAAATAAGCCTGTGAAATTAAGACTGCCGGATTATTTGGATCTAATTCACCTATGGTTTTGGCCGAGGCATCATCAATACCAAGGGAGAGAAAGAACTTGTCTGTAGAAATAAGATCCTTACCAAACACCTCTGAGAGTCCGCCTACGGCAACCCTCCTTAATAATTCCATTTGCCAGAGCCTGTCCTGTGCATGCACATAGCCCAACGCTTTAAAAGCATCCAATTCCTCAGCTGCTTCTATATGTGGAATACCATAAGGATCATAGGTAACGGTTACATCGGCAGAAAGATCTTTCATGCCCTTTTCACCGGAATAATCCGGCTTTAATTGTTGTATCAAAATAAAGGCTACAATAAGCACAATACCCAGGATACCAACTATTATCCACCCTATTTTCCTGACAGTCTTCACCTTAACCAATTTGTTGGGTTAAAGATAGTGTTTTTAGGGACTAAAGTTATTTCAATCGACTAGTTACTGCATTATTTCGTTGATACGACTTGTAATTTTTCAGCCCTTCTTTTAACCAACTTTCATAGGTGGCAGTATCGGTATTTTGAATAGCAGAATTTAATACGTACAAGTCCGGAGAAAGTAAGACATAATAGGGTTGAGATGCCGCATTAAAGTTAATGGTTTGAAAAGTACCCCACTTCTCCCCTATTTCTTCGATGGCTTTGACCCTGCCAGATTCGTACTGGAACTTGAACTGATCTTCTTCAGGTAAAGATTCACGATCGTCTATATACAGGGATATCAAAACAAATTCTTCGTTCAGCAGTTGAAATACTTCGGGATCGCTCCAAACATGCTCCTCCATTTTGCGGCAATTAACACAGGCCCATCCTGTAAAATCTAACAAAATTGGTTTGCTTTGTGATTCGGCAAAAGCCCGGCCGGTCTCAAAATCCTTAAAGCAATTTATCCCCAGTGGGCAATCACTTTCCTGTTCCATCACCGTGTAAAAGTCAGGAGGAGGAAATCCGCTTAATAGTTTTAGATCGGTGATCTGTAAAGTCCCTAAGACCAGGTATATAGTAAAGAGTCCGCTCACTACTGCGGTGATCTTTCTTAAGACCGATAGTTTCATTTTAGGACCATCGTGTGCGAAACGAAAAAGTCCGAATAAATAGCCTGTCATTAAAAGGAACAGCAGTATCCATATTCCAAGAAAGATCTCCCTTTTAAATAATCCCCAGTTGCCAACCAGATCTGCATTTGATAAGAACTTAAAGGCCAGTGCCAACTCCAGGAACCCAAGTACTACTTTCACCGTGGTCATCCATCCCCCCGATTTTGGGAGGCTTTGTAACCAGGCAGGGAAAAGAGCAAAAAGCCCAAAGGGTAATGCAAGTGCTACCCCAAATCCCAGCATTCCAGCCGAAAGATTCGTGGCAACATCTCCTTCTGCCAATGCCGTACTACCCAGAAGGCCACCCAATATAGGCCCCGTACATGAGAAGGAAACAATAGCCAGTGTAACTGCCATAAAAAAGATACCGAGGGCTCCCCCAACTTTGTTGGAAGCAGAATCCATCTTATTGGCCCAACTACTGGGCAAGGTAAGCTCATAGTATCCAAAAAATGAAAAAGCGAAGAATACAAAGATCAGGAAGAAGAAAACATTCAGCCAAATATTCGTCGCGATGGTATTGAGGATCTGAGAGTCGACCGAGTCAAAGATGTGAAAAGGCAAACTCAATAGGAAATAGATCAGCACAATAAAAAAGCCATACAGGGAAGCGTTGATGATCCCCGTAGACCTGTTCGTTGATTTCTTTGTAAAAAAGGAGACCGTCAATGGGATCATGGGGAAAACACAAGGAGTTAACAGGGCGATCAATCCCCCCAGAAAACCCAAACCAAAGATCACCAAGAGGCCATTTTCATTTTGAGAAGCCTCCTTACCAACTACCTGAAGTACCTCTTTATTCTTGAGGTCTAATTTAAGGGCAGCGGCTTTTTCCCGGCTTCGTTCATCTATGGTCTCATTTGCAATCACAGCCGACTTGCCATCAAAGGTGAAATAAAAATCTTTGTCTTGTGCAATACACACCTCTTTACAAACCTGGTAAAACAGGCTTACTTTGATCTGCCGCACATCAGGGTTCAGCAACCTGATCTTCTGCGTAAATATTGCCTGCTGTTTAAAATATGTTTCTTCAACCTCAAAAATTTCACTGTACACCTTGAGGGTTTCACTCTCCCCGGTGCCTCCAACTAATTCATAATCTGTCCCTGCATTCACATAGGTAAACTCGGCTGGTAGCGAACCTCCTTCGGCTGTAAATTGGGAATATACGTGCCAGCCTTCCAGAATTGTGGCCTTCATTACCAATTCATATTCAGAGGTCCCGGTTTTTTCCAATTCCTGGGTCCACAGAACAGGTTCTTCCTCTGTCTGTGCCAAGGCACTATAGGAAAAAATTAGGAGTACTATGCTTGCTAAAAAATACTTCATGCTGCTACTGTGACCTTAAGGATATTTTTGGTTAACGCCGTTATTTTATATCTGTCATCTGCCCTTCTTCCAATGATCCAAACAATTTCATCACCACAACACAAGAGCCATTGATTCTCTTTTGCTACGGCATCCATTTTCTCATCTTTGAAAAATTTCGCGACCTTCTTTCTGCCATCCATTCCTAATGGGTAAAAATAGTCGCCTTTTTTCCATTTCCTGACAGTTAACCTATGGTTTAACGTTTCTTTATCTACATATAGTATGGTATTATTCTTTTCTTCTATCTGTTCAACCTTCTCAATTTTCAATTCGATTGGCAATTCACTCAGTTCATCCGGAATAGTATCTTCATCTATCACTTCGGTTTCTTTAGGTATATATTGAAGGATCAAGTGTTTACGATCTTTTATAAGT
>JABDQS010000197.1 GCA_013042125.1 Eudoraea sp. | reverse complement strand
CCCATATAATTGCTGCCAATATTGACCAGGTCTTTCTTATGATCACTTTGAATAACCCAAAGACCTATACCATCTTTATTGACCGGTTCCTGGCTACTTGCGAAGCGTATGACATCAAAACCATATTGCTATTCAACAAAATCGATCAATACAAGGAGGAAGAACTGACTGAAGTAAAATATCTGGCAGCACTTTACCGTAAAATAGGCTATGTGTGTCTCGGGATCTCTGCCAAAGAAGGGAAGAATGTAGAAAAGGTAAAAGAAATGATGCTGGGGAAGACGAGCATATTTTCCGGACATTCGGGAGTAGGAAAATCTACTCTTATAAATGCTATAGAACCATCGCTTCAACTAAAGACAGCCACCATTTCGGAACAGCATCTTCAAGGACAGCACACAACCACCTTTGCTGAAATGTTCGACCTTAGTTTTGATGGCAGGATCATAGATACTCCCGGGATCAAAGGGTTTGGTCTGGTGGATATGGAAAAGGACGAAATAGGGGATTATTTTCCTGAATTCTTTCAGCTAAAACAAGATTGTAAATTCAATAACTGCCTCCATATTGATGAACCTCAATGTGCAGTAAAGAAGGCTCTCGAAAACGATGAGGTCTCATGGAGCAGATATAAGAGTTATATGCAAATGGTAACCGGAGAGGAAGACACCTATCGTTCGGATGTTTTTGAATGAAACGTAATGAATAGGACAAAGCAACATATAGCATGAGAGGAGTCATTCAGCGAGTGGCATGGGCACATGTAACGGTAGATAATAACAAGATCTCGGAAATTGGAGAGGGCTTGTTGGTACTTTTAGGCATAGAAGATTCAGATAATGCTGAAGATATAACCTGGCTTTCTAGGAAGATCGTAAACCTGCGTATCTTTAATGATTCTGAGGGGGTAATGAATGAATCTTTGCTGGATAAAGGTGGCGATGCAATTGTTGTGAGTCAGTTCACGCTCCATGCAACTACTAAAAAAGGAAACAGGCCTTCCTATATCAAAGCTTCCAAACCGGAGGTTGCCATACCGCTCTATGAGCAATTCGTAGTTCAGATGGAACTGGATCTGGGTAAAAAGGTGGGTACCGGGATCTTTGGGGCCGATATGAAGGTGGCTCTATTGAATGATGGGCCCGTGACAATAATGATAGACACAAAAAATAAGGATCTATGAACATTAAAAATGCTCAAAACGAAGTAGACCAATGGATCAAAGCCCATGGGGTTCGCTATTTTAATGAACTCACAAATATGGCTCAGTTAACCGAGGAAGTAGGGGAGGTGGCGCGTATTATCGCCAGGCGATATGGGGAGCAAAGCGAGAAACCATCAGACAGGGATAAGGATCTTGGGGAGGAACTGGCAGATGTTCTTTTTGTGGTGCTCTGCCTTGCTAACCAAACGGGGATAGATCTGCAAGCTTCTTTTGACAAGAAATTAGAGTTAAAAACAAAACGCGATCACCAACGTCACCAGGATAACAAAAAGTTGAAATAATCCTATCTTTGATGCCTAAAACGCACTTTTATATAGCTGGTCAAAACTCTTAAATCTAAACCTCTTTGACACTTCACCTCTCAGGACCCGTTAATTCCGTATTAAAGTCCACTATCAAGATCACCGGCTCCAAGAGTGAATCTAACCGACTCCTAATTCTCCAGGCCCTTTATCCTGATCTTACAATCGAAAATTTATCGAATGCAGATGATGTTGAAGTGATGCAGCAAGGATTGAAAGTAACAGAAGGGGAGGTAGATATCCATCACGCAGGTACGGCCATGAGATTTCTTACGGCTTACTTTGCTTCCAGGGAAAATGTTGATGTGTTGCTCACAGGGTCATCAAGGATGCAAGAACGGCCCATAAAAGTTTTGGTAGACGCCCTTCGTAACCTGGGGGCAGATATTCAGTATCAGAAAAACGAGGGATATCCACCGCTAAGGATCAAAGGAAGAAAGCTCACAATACATCAAGTAAGTTTACCTGCGAACATCAGTAGCCAATATATTTCGGCTTTGTTACTGATAGCCGCTAGTTTGCCAAAAGGATTAGAAATAGAATTATTGGGGGAGATCACCTCCGTTCCTTATATCAAAATGACACTGTCCCTCCTGGAGCAAATTGGGATTAAAACCAGTTTTAAAGCCAATATTATTAAGGTTCAACCCTTCAAAACGGCGAAGCCAAAGAGTGTGATCGTAGAATCTGACTGGAGCTCGGTTTCGTATTTCTATAGTATTGTGGCTCTAAGCAAGATTGGAACCGAATTGGAAATATCTTCCTATACTGCTAACAGTCTGCAGGGAGATCGAATCCTGGCAGAAGTGTATACCTTTTTTGGTGTAGAGACAATTTTTAAAGGTGGGGCCCTTCATCTTATAAAGCGTGCAAATGTCACGAAAAAAAAAGATGAAAAAGGCCATGTTGTGCCTCTTTCCCTCCATTTAGCCGATGCTCCGGATATTGCACAAACAATTGTTGTGAGCTGTTTTGGTTTAGGAATAGGTTGTCACCTCACGGGTTTACATACATTGAAGATCAAAGAAACAGACCGCCTCGAGGCCCTGAAGAACGAACTTACCAAATTAGGGGCCAAGGTAAAGGTGTCAGACAAAGATCTGGTATTGGAGGCAGGTGATGCGATAAAAGAGGACGTAACCATAGAAACCTATAACGATCATCGAATGGCCATGGCATTTGCCCCATTAGCAATAAAAAAGTCGCTGTTTATAAAAGATGCAGGGGTAGTCTCAAAATCATATCCCGACTTCTGGAAAGATCTTCAAGCGCTTAAATTTCAAGTCTCTTCTTAAGATTCCTTATTTAATTATTGATTTACTTGACAACGCCTGTTTCAGGGTCGTATATTTGCAAGCTTAAAAAAGGGCGCCAAATCTTACTTATGAATTGTTTTAAAGATTCATATTTGAGTTTTATCTCTTTAAAAAAAAATCATCCTAATAAAGCAATACGCTATGAAATTATCTCATTTTAGTTTTGAACTTCCTGATGAATTATTGGCAGAATATCCTTCAGAACACAGGGATGAATCCAAATTAATGGTCGTACATAGGGATACAGGTAAAATTGAACACAAGATGTTCAAAGACCTGATCAACTATTTCGACGAGGACGATGTGATGGTGTTGAACAATACCAAAGTATTTCCGGCCAGATTATTTGGAAATAAAGAAAAGACAGGAGCGCGTATCGAGGTGTTTTTGCTTCGTGAATTAAATGAAGAGCAACGCCTGTGGGATGTTTTGGTAGATCCTGCAAGAAAGATCAGGATAGGGAATAAACTCTATTTTGGCGAAGACGAAAGTCTGGTTGCTGAGGTTATAGACAATACCACTTCCAGGGGACGTACACTGCGTTTCCTTTATGATGGTGCTTATATCGACTTTAGAAGAAAACTTCGTGAACTGGGTCAGACTCCATTGCCAAAGTACATTAAACGCGATGTAGAACCGGAAGATGAGCAAAGGTATCAAACCATTTATGCGAAACATGAAGGTGCAGTAGCGGCACCTACCGCAGGTCTGCATTTTTCAAAACACCTTTTAAAACGACTGGAGATCAAAGGGATCAAATTTGCTGAGGTAACCCTGCATGTAGGATTGGGAACTTTTAATCCTGTAGAAGTAGAGGATCTATCCAAACATAAAATGGATAGTGAAGAATTGGTGATCGATGAGAAAGCAACTGAGATTGTCAACAATGCCAAAAACAATAAACGAAGGATCTGTGCAGTTGGCACAACCGCAATGAGAGGCCTGGAAAGTGCCGTGTCTTCTGAGCATATGTTAAACACCTTTGATGGCTGGACAAACAAGTTTATCTTTCCTCCCTATGAGTTCAGTATCGCCAATGCCATGGTAACTAATTTTCATTTACCTAAATCCACCTTGTTAATGATGGTCTCTGCATTTATGGGACACGATCTAATGAAACGCGCATATAAGGAAGCCATCATTGAAGGATATCGTTTTTATTCCTATGGTGATGCCATGCTGATCATTTAATTCAACAAATAATCACAAGATCCTGCGCCACCAATATTCGCTTGGGGGAGCAGGATTTCTTATTTTTAACCATGGAAATCATTCAAAAGAAAGACATCCGGGCTTTAAGCAGGGAACAACTCAGATCCTTTTTCAAGGAAAGTGGGGATAAGGCCTATAGGGGAGATCAGGTGTTTGAATGGCTGTGGAAGAAAGGTGCTCATTCCTTTGAGGATATGACCAATCTCTCAAAGGAGACCAGGGCCATGCTGATGGAACACTATGTGATCAATCACATTGAGGTAGACAATATGCAGCGCAGTGGAGACGGAACCATTAAAAATGCCGTACGCTTGCACGATGGACTAATCGTAGAATCTGTTTTGATCCCTACCAGTACAAGAACTACCGCTTGTGTTTCGAGTCAGGTAGGTTGCAGCCTGGATTGTAAATTTTGTGCCACTTCACGTCTCAAAAGGATGCGGAACCTCAATCCGGATGAGATCTATGATCAGGTAGTTGCCATCGATCGTCAAAGCAGACTATATCACGATCGTCCATTGAGCAATATAGTCTTTATGGGCATGGGAGAACCTTTGATGAATTATAAGAATGTATTGAAGGCTATTGAAAAGATCACAGGGAAAGATGGTCTGGGAATGTCCCCTAAACGGATCACTGTTTCTACTTCCGGAGTGCCAAAGATGATTCGCAAGATGGCCGATGATGAAGTGAAATTTAATTTGGCAGTTTCTCTTCACTCAGCTATCGATACAATAAGGACCTCAATAATGCCATTTAATGCAACCTTCAAACTGGCTGAGTTAAGGGAATCACTGATTTATTGGTATCAAAAGACCAAAAGCAGGATCACCTATGAATACGTGGTCTGGGAAGGTATCAATGATACTCAGAAAGACGTAGACGCTTTGGTGGACTTTTGCAAATTTGCACCTTCTAAGGTGAATCTTATAGAATACAATCCTATAGATGATGGCGTCTTTCAACAAGCCGGAGAATCGGCATTGAACTTATATGTCAATACGCTGGAAAAAAATGGCATTACGGTTACTATCAGGCGATCTCGTGGGAAGGATATCGATGCGGCTTGTGGTCAATTGGCAAACAAATCCTAACTCCGGAAGCATACTGGAAATCGTATTCTGTTGAATGGAAGAATATAAAGACCACTGGCACGGAGTGCCTAGCAATTTTTGCCTAATTTTAACGCATTAATAAGTTCGTTCTGGTAAATCCTCTTCATTGAAAATTGTATCACAAATAAAGGAACCTGTTAGCAAAGAAATGGAGCTCTTTGAGCAAAAGTTCTTTGAATCTATGACGTCCAAAGTTGCCCTTTTGAATAGGATCACCTATTACATAGTAAACCGGAAAGGGAAACAAATGAGGCCAATGTTTGTGTTTCTCACAGCCAAAATGGTGAACAATGGAGACGTGAATGAGCGTACCTACAGAGGCGCTTCGGTAATAGAACTAATTCATACTGCTTCATTGGTTCATGACGATGTTGTAGATGAAAGTTATAAGCGCAGAGGTTTCTTTTCCATCAACGCCCTTTGGAAGAACAAGATCGCAGTTCTGGTGGGGGATTATCTCCTTTCGAAAGGGATGTTATTATCTGTAGAGCATGGGGATTTTGATCTGTTGAAGATCATTTCTGTAGCTATCAGAGAGATCAGCGAAGGGGAATTATTGCAATTAGATAAAGCCAGACGTCTGGATATAGACGAAGATGTTTATTATGAGATCATAAGACAGAAAACAGCCACACTTATTGCCGCATGCTGCAGTTTGGGTGCTTGTTCTGTTCAACCCGATACAACTCATATAGAGACCTTCCGGAAGTTTGGTGAACTATGTGGTATGGCTTTCCAGATCAAGGACGACCTATTTGACTACGGAGAAAGAAAAATCGGAAAACCTACAGGAATAGACATCAAGGAACAAAAAATGACCCTTCCACTGATCTATGCGCTCAATAATGCTTCCCCTAAAGAAAAACGGTGGCTTATCAATTCTGTAAAGAATCACAACAGAGACAAGATAAGAGTAAAGGAGGTCATTCAATTCGTGAAGGATAAAGGAGGCTTGGAATATGCAGAATCTAAAATGCATGCCTATCAGGACGAGGCACTCCAACTTCTGGCCACCTATCCGGACTCACCATATAAGGAGGCCTTACAATTATTGGTTAACTACGTGGTAGATCGAAAAAAGTAATTGTTTATTCTTTTTTTTCAAAAAAGTTGAAATTTTTACTACCCGAGGCAACGTTTTTGATATAGAGATCGTCTATAACAATAGAAGACCACATTAAATGAAGATCATTTCATTGTATGACAACCAAAAAGGAATGCTAAAAAAGGCATTGAAAGGGGACAGAAATGCCCAGCGAATGCTTTATGAGAAGTTTTCCCCAAAAATGTTATCGGTTTGCAGGCAATATATAAAGGACCGGCATTTTGCTGAAGATGTTATGATCAGTGGGTTTGTTAAGGTCTTTAAAGGGTTGCATACGTTCAGAAATGAAGGAAGTTTTGAAGGATGGGTTCGAAGGATCATGATCCGCGAAGCAATCTCTTATCTCAGAAAAAATCAGTTTGTGGTATTTGATTCAGAACAAATAGATCTGGTAGCTGAAGAAACCGTATTTCAGGAATCATCCTTACAGGCGTCGGAAGTACAAACGCTAATAGATTCTCTACCGGTAGGATATAAAATGGTTTTTGTGCTGTATGTGGTTGAAGGGTATAAGCACAGGGAAATAGCTACAATGCTCGATATTTCTGAGAGTACCTCAAAATCGCAATTTTTTAAAGCCAGGAATTATTTGCAGCAGAGAATTAGCAATTTGGCATTGGCAAAAGAAAGTCAATAGAAACAAAAAAAATTAGATCATGGCTAAGAATAATATTGACAAGAAAATAAAAGAGGTGTTGCATGAGCGCACAATGACTCCCTCTGCGAATGCCTGGAGTAGGATAGAGAATCAATTGGGATCTTCTCCGGCTAAAGCTAAGAAGGGATATTGGGCATATGGTATCGCAGCTGGCTTTATAGGAATTTTATTTGTTTCAATATTCTTTCTATCTCAGCCTGATGCCGCGGTAGTTCCCACAGAGGAAGTGGTGAATTCTACAGACAGTAATTCAGAAGTTTCAAATACTTTAGAAATTCAGGAGCCTTTGAAAAAGAATTTTGAGAACACCGTTGACCTGGTTCGAAAGGATCCGTTGCAGGAGAAAACTCAATTAAGAGTTGAGGTACTGGCACAACATGTTGAACAACCAAAGTTGCAAGAAGAAACGTTGGTGGAGGATTTTATTTCCTTGGAGAAGGTAGATACAAAAATTGCAGAGGTAATGACCAGGTTAGCCATTTTGGAACAAACCCGTGGTACTGTTAGTGATGCTGCGGTAGATTCTTTATTAAGAACAGCTCAGAATGAATTACTGGGTGAAGGAATTTTAAAAGGGTCTCAAACAGTAGATGCGGTTGCCCTCTTATCTGACGTAGAAGACGAACTCAACAGATCTTTAAGAGATCAATTATTTGAAAAGTTAAAAGACGGCTATGTTAAAGTAAGGTCGGCCATTGCCTATCGCAACGAGTAATCAATCACAAAAAAAGCATGTTAAATTTCTTCATACAGTTCTATGAGGACAGGAATAGTTTATTTATCAATCACACATATAAAACACAAGGATCATGACAACATTAACTAAAGTAACAGTAGGGATCTTACTTTTTTTCCTGGCACAAGGTCTTAACGCTCAGACCCCGGTGCAACAACAGATAGATTCATTAAAACTACAAAAGGAGCAGGTAACCTTTCAGGAGAAAGAAGCCCTGAAGAGCGAAGTAGAGGAGATAGTACAGCGTCAAAAAAAGGGAGAGATCACTCTGGAAGAGGCTCGTGAACTAAAGCAGGAAGCCGCAAGGAAAAGAGCCCTGAATATTGAGAACAAGTTGGCTATACTAGATAATACCATTGCGTTATTAGAACGCAATGATGGAGAATTACTCACGGAACAAGACACTTTGCCATATGTAAATAAGATTGAGATAGGATGGGGTCATAAAGATAAGGACAACAGCCGCATTTTTGGAATCAAGTATTCAGACAAAAGTGAGCCAAGACCTGTTATTTATGATCGAAGGACCTATTCTGACATGGTCCTTGCCTTTGGTATAAATAATGCCATCATTGACGGACAATCCTTAAGCGATTCACCCTATGAATTAGGTGGAAGCCGATTTTTCGAGATTGGGGTGGCATGGCGCACCAGGGTCTTTAAAAATTCTAATTTTATGCGATTTAGTTATGGGCTTTCTTTACAATTCAACGGTTTACAGCCTAAAGACAATCAATATTTTGTAAGCAGCGGTCCTGAGACAAGTTTGGAGACATTTGATGTAGATCTCAGAAAGTCAAAGTTGCGAATGGATAATCTGGTGATACCTCTATATCTTGAGTTTGGTCCTTCGAAATTTACCAAAACAGAGAATAAAATACGATATTCCATTAGAAATCAGTTCCGGATCGGGATCGGGGGATATGGGGGATTAAATTTAAGTACCCGTCAAAAGTTAAAATACGATCGTAACGGGGAACGTGCAAAGGACAAGCTAAAACGTGGCTATAATACCAATGACCTTGTCTACGGACTTGGTGCCTATGTAGGTATTGATGGTATATTGCTCTATACAAAATACGATCTGAATCCTATATTTCAGGATGCAACTGTGGAACAAAGAAACATTTCATTTGGGGTTCGATTCGATCTTGACTAAGGGAAATGATACAAGAGACAGAATACCTATAACATAAGGTATTGATTTAAGTCATTAAACAGGGATTTGTTTTTTAAACCGTCCCTGTTTGTGTATTTTTAACGCTCTGTAACCCTTAAGCTTTGATCGCAAAAAACACAATAGACCAGGTGTATGAAACTGCCCGCGTAGAGGAGGTTATTGGCGATTTTGTAAACCTTAAGAAATCGGGATCCAACTTCAAAGGACTAAGTCCGTTCACAGATGAGCGGTCACCCAGTTTTATGGTATCACCCGTAAAGCAGATCTGGAAAGATTTCAGTAGTGGTAAAGGAGGTAATGTGGTGGCTTTTTTAATGGAACATGAGCATTTTACATATCCTGAGGCCATTAAGTATCTCGCCAGGAAATATCAGATAGAGGTAGAGGAAACGCAGCAAAGTAATGAGCAAAAAGAACAGGCCAATGAACGAGAGAGTCTCTATCTTGTTTCGGAATTTGCCCAGGAATATTTTGAAGATGTCTTATGGAACACAGAACCGGGGAAGGCCATAGGTCTTAGTTATTTTAAGGAGAGAGGCTTTACTGAAGAGACCATTCGCAAGTTTGGCCTGGGATATGGACTAGATGAATGGGATGCCTTTACAAACCATGCCCTTGATAACGGATATCAGCTCACTTTCTTAGAAAAAACCGGACTCAGTATTGTAAAAGAGGATACTACACGACCAGGGCTAACCAGAAAATTCGATCGTTTTAAGGGAAGGGTCTTATTCCCTATCCATTCGTTAAGTGGAAGGGTTCTTGGATTTGGAGGTCGTATCCTTAGCAGCGATAAAAAGGCTGCTAAATATGTGAATTCACCTGAAAGTGATATCTATCATAAAAGTAAGGTTTTATACGGCATCTATTATGCAAAACAAGCCATAGCCAAAGAAGACAACTGTTTTCTTGTTGAGGGGTATACGGATGTCATTCAAATGCATCAACGAGGGATCCACAATGTGGTAGCATCAAGCGGAACAGCTTTGACCCCGGAACAGATCCGGATGATAAATAGACTAACCAGAAATATCACTGTCTTGTTTGATGGTGATGCTGCCGGTCTACGTGCATCGCTTCGTGGAATAGATCTTATTCTGGAACAGGGAATGAATGTTCGTATCTGTACTTTTCCGGAGGGAGAGGATCCGGATAGTTTCGCAAAGAACAATTCGTATGAAGAGGTTGTCCTTTATCTGGAGGAAGAAGCAAAGGATTTTATACAGTTTAAAACCTCCTTACTGGCAGAGGAGGCTGCTAACGATCCCATTAAAAAAGCAGACACCATACGAGATATTGTTGGTAGTATTGCCAAGATCCCGGATCGTATTAAACGCGAGCTTTATATTCAGCAATGTTCAGCCATGATGAACATTTCTGAGGCGGTTTTGTTCAACACCTTGGCCCAGATCAGTAAAAAAGCCTACTCGGAGGCAAATAAACAGGCCAGGCAAGAGCAAAAGGCCTTTGAGGTGATCCGTGAGAGTCCGCGAGAAACGAAGGTGGATGTGCAATATGAGTTGGAGCGAAAGATAATAGAGATACTGCTTCTTTATGGCCGGGAGGAGAGGGAATTTGAGGACCTGGTGCTGAAAGAGAATGAATCTGGTG
>JABDQS010000193.1 GCA_013042125.1 Eudoraea sp. | reverse complement strand
CCCATATTCCCAATTTGGCTCTTGAACTTATCCACATCGTAAAAAACAGCATTGTATACCTGCTCCAGGATCACGTTGAATTCAACCTCTTGTTTCCGTCTCTCATTCCAGTTTTGCAATTGAAGGGCCATAAAAATACCGACCATAATAAGGGCAACTTCCCCAAAGGCATAGCGAAAGTACCTCCGGAATTGGTTGTCATGGGCTAGCTGTTTTCTGATTCTTCTGAAAAAGTTGAGCATTATTCGGTTTATTTTGGTTGGTTCCCTTAAAGCTAGGATAAATTTTTGAAAACTAGCAATCTTGTCTTATCAGGAAAAAGTTCCCAATTGGGAGAACCACGGAATTATCGTAATTTCATATTCAGTTTAAAAAAAAATGGCATGAAGATCGTCCGATTGGTGTTCACCTTTGTAGTTCTGGTATTAACGGCATGTAACACCGGGAAAAAACAAGAAAAGAATGAAAAGGAATTAGCAGAGAATACTATTCCCTCGGTGGTAACCGCCGATATTGAAGCCGGCATTAAAGCCAATATTGATAAAAAAGTAGAGGAGGGGGGAGGCTATTTTCATTTGGCTACTGATGATGAGGAACTTCGGTTACAGTTGGTGCGCGTACATACTGAATACCTCTCTAACCTCGGACCTCGCCGGCACTTTGCCTGTGTGGATCTGGCCGATGTAAGCGGAGATGTATACGATGTGGATTTTTTCCTTGAGGGCGATCCCGGGAGTATGACCGTTACGGAAACAACGCTTCACAAACTTAATGGGAAGCCATTTTATACCTGGAAACAACGCAAAGACAAGACCTGGTACAGAATGCCGCTGGAGGACGCCTCCAATGATCTGCTGGGCATTATAGAAGGGGAGGACCACTTTGAGTTCAGCTATGAGGTAACCCTGCCTGAAATTACAGAAGCGGCAAAAATATGGGTTCCTATGCCGCAGAGCGATCGCTTTCAGACCATTGAAATACAGTCTATTAAAGCTCCTGTATCACATCAGATCATCAAAGAAAAGTACAACGGAAATTCTATACTCTATTTGGAGCTTTCTCCGGAAGAGAGCGGAGAAAAAATAGAATTGGTGTACGATGTGGAAAGGCAGGAGAAACACCCATATGAAGATGATTCAGACATCGCACGATACCTCAATGCCAATTTACTGATGCCGGTAGGGGACCGTTTTCAGGTTTTGGCAGATTCCATCATCGGGGATAAGTACAAGGAAAGCAGCCTGATGCAGGCTCGGGCGCTGTACGACTATATCATTGACAACATGAAATACATCAAGGCAGGGACCTACGGCACAGGAGATGCGGTATATGCCTGCGATGCATTGACCGGTAATTGCACGGAGTTCCATTCCTTATTTATTTCTTTGGCGAGATCTGCCGGCATTCCATCCCGCTTTGCGGTAGGGGCCGGTATACCTTCAGACAGGGATGAAGGCGGAATAGATGGCTATCATTGCTGGGCGGAGTTTTATGCGGAAGGAAAGTGGTGGCCGGTAGATATCAGTGAGGCTAATAAGTATACGGCCCTGGCTACCTATTATTTTGGTCGTCACCCTGCTAATAGAATTGAGTTTACAAAGGGCAGGGATCTTCAGATAGAACCAGGACCCATTGGTGGCCCCATTAATTTTTTGGCCTATCCGGTGATGGAAACAGGCAATACTCCCGCCTTTCCAAAAACTTTTTTTTCGTTTCAGCGGAAAGCGGTGCAGATGAATTAAGAAACAAATAGAATATTAACTCCCTACAGTATCCTTTTTGGTAGGATGTTCTTCGCTTGTTGGGTGTTCATCTCCTTCTTCTGTAGGGTGTTCTTCACCTCCTTCAGTTGGATGTTCTTCGCTTTCGGGGTGTTCGGTGGCCTCAGCCTCCGCTTCGGTTTGTTCGGTCTCTTCTTTTTTCTTTGTATCCCTGCATGAGCTAAGGGCACCAGCACCTATAAAAAGGAATAAGAGCATAACCATGGCAAGGGATTTAAATTCTTTTAAACGGATCATAGTTTTGTGTTTTTAGTAGTTATAAGTTATCAAATACTTTAGGAACGATTTGATTTCCTTAAAGATATCAAATTTTGCATGAATGATATTTATGCAGCTTACTATTATTGAATATCTTTAAAAAGATGGTAATGCTAACTATGAAAAGATGAATCGTAGACTCCTTTATACATAGAGATCGGACGTTAGTAGGGAATAGCTGGAAATATTCTATTTGACATAATATAAATTATGGAACAAAACTATCGGTAATTTGGGTATAGCCCGTTTTGGGCTATTTTATATAATATCAGATATGGCGTCTTTTGAACCATATCGGCAGATATTATGTAAAAACAAATTACAGGTATTACTTAAATCTTTTTTACCGGTAGAAAACTTAGAACTGCTTGTTAGCCATAATTCTATATTATTTCAAATATCTCCTGTCTGCTGTCCATTAAATAAAACTTACAACAGTATGGATAAGAAAGAAGTTATTTAATGTATTCCCCGACAATTACCTTCTAAAGTAACTCGAATTCTATCTATTTCAACAGCCCCTGCTGGCAATTCTTCCATTTCCAAACCAACGTAATCGTTAGCCGCTTTCCATTGTGCGATAGTCTCACTAAAAAATTCTGAAGCCGAAG
Organism: Eudoraea sp.; assembly: GCA_013042125.1. GTDB lineage: Bacteria > Bacteroidota > Bacteroidia > Flavobacteriales > Flavobacteriaceae > Muriicola. Next base: position 1,255 of record JABDQS010000193.1, on the reverse strand, counting down.
CATCTGTTTCGTACACAAATAGTTCATAAGATTCGCCCTGGTCGCCACCAAATCTGGTAACCACCTGCCAATTACCTTTCTCTTTGTATGAGGTATTGGTGTAGTCTGACTGGGGATAGTATTTTTTGTCTGAAGGTCTTAATAGCACCCAAATGTCTTTGTTATGAGTATCAGGATAAACTCCCATGGTAAGAATTCGGCATTTTACGGTATCACCATCTACTGGTGACAATACCTGTACCTTTTTCACGGGGTATTCCACTTGTATTTTATTCCCGGTATCGAAGGTCTCAATAATGGCCAAGGGATGCATAGCTCCAAAACTAAAACCACCATAAAACAATAGCACTACACCAACAATACCTATAGCGATCCTTAGGCTGATATTTTTCTTATAAAATATTGCGAACAATAAACATATAGCCCCTGCAATTACTGAAATGGTTACAACAGTTAGCATCTTTTATCAAGTTTGACTTAAACACCACTTTAAAAAGTCCTTGTTAAGATAAATAAATTTACGGAACTATGCTATGTAAGATCTTGCATAAAGAGTACTTTATAGATCAAAGCATTTACTGTGATCCCTAAATTTGACGGAATTCTTATTTCTGTGGGATTGCTTTGATATGAGCAAATATTGAAACCCCGTTTATGACCGTTTCCACAGTGGTATTTAGCATTTTTATACCTTTTACATTATTAACCTCACCCTCCGGAGAGATGGCAACAATGTTGTAAAATACATTATCCTGTGCGATTGCCCGTAAGTGAACAATATTACCCGATTTACTCACTCCTTTTATGGGTAAAATTTCTCCTTTTTCGGTAATTGCTTTGAAATCTACTAAAGTACCATCACTTGCTATGGCCTTGGCCGGATAATACCTATCGTTATCTTTAACTATCAATTTGATTGGTAGCCGCTCTCCATTTACAAAGGCCTTGACATCTAATATACTGGTCTCTTCAGAGTTTTGAATGGCTTTGACATCATGGTAAGCACCATCTTTGTTAATTACTTTTACATTCAGAAGTTGTGCATCTGGTCTATACGCTTTGACCTGCCAGTATATATCAGGTTGAATTTCGGTTTCAGGTTTATAGATTTCCAAGCCGGTTGTAGTAGAGATCTGCGCATTTCCCAACCAAGTCCCCATAAAAAAAATAATAAATAATCGAATAGTATTTGAAGGTTTTGGTGCTCGAAGAAAAGTTTTCATATATCTGTATTTATTGGCATCAATATAAAGAA
>JABDQS010000190.1 GCA_013042125.1 Eudoraea sp. | reverse complement strand
CCTTTAAGTTGAATAGTATAGATTATCTCTTAAAGCCAATTGATGAAGATGAACTTGAAAAGGCTGTCGATCAATTCAAATCTCAAAACACGACGGCTCCAAAATTGTCCATCGATTTTGAGGATATTAAAAAGCTTCTGGTAAATCCGGTGGAAAGAGAATATAAAAAACGGTTCACTGTTAGGGTAGGGCAGCACCTCAAGATCATTCATGCAGATGATGTAGAATGCTTTTACAGTGAAAATAAAGGAACCTATGCGGCAACGGTAGACGGAAGATCATATCTCTTAGACAACACCCTGGAACATTTGGAATCCGAACTGACCCCTAAAATATTTTTTAGAGTGAGCAGGAAATACTTTGTAAATATAAACCACATAAAAGACATCATTTCTTATACCAATTCCAGGCTTCAGATCAAGTTAAACAAGACTTCCGACCAGGAAATCATTGTTAGTAGGGAGCGGGTACGTGATTTTAAGTTATGGTTGGAATAAGACGAAGTAATAACCTGAAAATAAGATAATTAATACCTATCATAGATTTTTCTTATAGTGGCTTTTCGGGAGTATTTTTGTCTTTTTTAACGACTCTGTTCTCATCGAATGAAGACGGAAGTAATGCCGGTATTAATTTAATAAAAATTGGTAACAAAACAGCACCACCGGGCAATAAAAAAATGGCCAGGGAAGGAACACTTTTAAACACATCCACTAACTGATCCTGTATCTTTTTCTTTTCATCAGCACTGAGATCTTTAACCGCGCCTTTGGAAATCAGATAGACCAATTCCTTACTTTCTGACAATTCCTTTTGGAGTCTTTTACTGTTTCTCAGAATCAGTTTATTGACCACTTTAGACATGCTGTCATAAAATTGTACGGCCATGTTTGTATCCTTTAAAAAAGAAATATTCCGCACATTTATCTTAAAAAAACTGGTGATATCTTCTAATGATTTAGCGATCTGATCTTTGGGGAATCCCATGTCTTTTCCGATCCCATATATAAATTCTGACTCTTTGTAATCCAAAGAATAATCTTCCCAGACAGTCAGACTGGCAACATCCAAAAAGTATTGATTCTCCCAGGGGGAATAATTGGTAAGAAGCAATTCGCGATACGAACCGTCAAAATGGGTCTCATCATCATCAATAAAGGAAAGGGATGCGGCAAATAATTGGGATAGCTTTTCGTCTGTTTTGTTTTTTTCCTTGGCATTTAAAGCGTGATATGTGATATTAATGGCCAGGTACTCCAGTTTTTGAGCGTGTTCTCTTATATTTTTACCCCCGCGCAAGTAATGACGTAACGTTAACACATCAATAAAAAGGAGAGAATTGGTTATAATGCTGTTAAAAGTGCGGCTAATGACATTATCCTCGAGATAGACCCTGGAATCGATCAGTTTTTCTAGCTGAGCTGAAGTTTTACTCCCTGTTAAGATCTTATTTAAAAAGGAGATCTGACTTACGTTCAATTCTTTGTAAAATGTAAAGATGGTTTCCAGAAAATCATTGAAACTGCTATCTCGGCGCTCAAGTGAATAGGTGAAATACAAGGCAGAAACTAAATTGATCTTTGCCATCTCATCCTCAGAGGGGGTGTGTTCAATACTAATAAAAGAAGGGATCTTTACATTAATACCATATACAAAGCCACTGGTTTTAAGGCTTTCATAAAAGGTAGAAAAGTCTGAAAATGTCCCTGCCTTATTAGAAACAACCTCACCAAATTTATTTATCCAGCCTGGGCCCGAAGGATTCATGTTCTAAAATTTTGACCAAAATACGCTAAAATTTAGCTTTTCTAAAGCTAGCTTGATATCCTTTACATACTGATTATACTTCTTGCTAACTGATCAGATCTGAATTTAAAAGGTTCATACAATATCAATTAGTTTTGGGGGACTCACTTTTTAACTAAATTTTTAGGAAATTACAGACGAAATGACTACTTTTATCGTTTAAATACAAGTTTTCTTAATGCCCCAAGTGTTACGAAAGAACAATTTAAGTATTAACCGACCCGAATCACCTACGTTATGGAATACTTCCTTTTTTTTAGTTGGACAGTCGCAATGGTCATTGTATTTGTAAAAATATGGATGGCAAATCGTTCATTGCAAAACTCTCTTCGGAAATAATACCTCTTAATTTCATTGACTGGAATTGGGGATACTAAGGCAAATGGCAAAGACTAAATAGCTCTTTCCTACCCTTAAATAAAAAAAGCTGTCCGCAGACAACTTTTTTATACACTTTCATATCATGACATTATTGGATGATACCTGTACAGCTAACACGCGCACCTGCAGCACCCGTTGGTTGCGTAGTAAAGTCGTCTGTACCGCGATGTACGATCACTGCTTTCCCTACGATATTCTTGGTTTCGTCCTCACAACCAATACACCAGAGATCAGTTTTAAATTCTACCGTAGCATTTCCATCAGCATCAGCAGTTAAGTTACCTATATCACCTCTGTGATATCCTTCACTCTCTCCCCATTTTCCATGAGGTTCGGCCGTTGGGTTCCAGTGACCGCCTGTTGAGGTTCCATCTGCAGCGCTGCAATCTGCTTTTTCATGGATATGAATGGCGTGCTCACCCGGGGTGAGACCACTAAAAGAAGCTTTCATTACTACCATACCATTCTCTTCTGTAAAGGTTACCTCTCCCTCCACATTGCTATCACTTTTTGGTTCCATTTTAAAAGCAATGGTCTCAACCATTACTTCTTCTTCAATGGCTTCCATGGTTTCTTCCATCTCTTCTGCTGCTTCATTTGCCTCCTTCTTTGCCTCCTTACAATTATAGGACGTTATCAGGATAAGACTCAGGACTGCTATTCTTACAAATTTCATTTGGCTATTTTTTTAGTTAACATTTAAAGTTACATAATAATCTGTGGTAAGTCAATTTTAAAATTTATGATTTTAATAGGTCTGGCGGTTTACTAATGCCTCTTTTGAGATTCTCACACAAAAGTATAGATTTGTCTATCCGGGTTTGGCTGGCCTTATATTTTGCGATCATATAGATTATGCTTCGCTTTTTACCATCTGTAAAACTTTCGAAGATCTTAAGAGCTTCTACATCACTTTCCAGCACTGCTTTTAATTCCTCGGGCATTATTACTCCATATTTAGACCGGTCTTCAAAGAGTTGCAGTATGATGTAATCATTTGGAAAGATACCCAGAGCTTTTTGATGGTCCTTGCCGAACATCATTCTGTATTCTGTACCTCGTTTTTGAAGTGCCGCATGAAATTCAACAGAATTGCCTTCAAAAGTTGCAGTTACTTTTACTCTTTTGTGACCGTTTTCTATAAAAGCACTGATCTCTTTGTCTGGTAGTACAAGGGAATGGATGCCCTTAAATTGTACTTCAAAAGACCGACTTTCTAACATTTTACTGAATTTTGAATCTTCTTATTTAATCCCGGGTATTTGACTTTTTACTAAGATCAGGATTAAAGAAAACGCCAACTTGGATCCTGTCAAAGTTTGCCGAATTAAAATGATTCTTTAAATAGCCAAGCTGCAGGCTGCTATTATCAGTTATATGAACACCTAAGGCCATGTATAATCGGTTCTGGCCAAAAACCTGGTCCTGTAGATTCAGAAATACCTCATCATAAACATTTACAAAAAAGGTATTCGTTAGTGGTAGTGTTACCTGCAATCTATATCGGGCTCTGTGTTGTGTGTCTGTGGTCTCCCCAAAATCTATAAAGCGCTGTTCTAAGCGGTACCGGTGTTCAAAAGAGAATTCTCCCACCTTATTTTTCAAAATTAGTTGTTGGAAGATCCTGTTTTCCTTAGAATTGATCTCATCAGGAAATTCTTCAAACGTTACATCTGTAGAAATATATCCATAACCCAGGGTAACAATAGCATCCGGGTTAATATGATAGTTGAGCCCGGTTCGCAATAGGAGTTGATTAAAATTTTTCGTGGTCTCATAGAAGCGGAATTGTGCTTCGGAATGAATACTGAGCTTTTCTGAGATCTTATTGGTGCCAAAGTACATGTACCAGGCCCCCCATTCATCTTCGCCAGTATTTTGGGCCAAACTAATTCCGCTAATTAAAAGGGCAATAACTATGCTTATTCTCTTCATTCAGTTTCGGTATTTACTTCAATGGATTGCCCGTCCTGTATAGGCTTGCCTTTATCTTCTTTTAAGTAAACCTCCAGAAACTCAAGTACTTTGCTATACGCCTCAATTTGATTTTCTTTTTTTACGAAGCCATGACCTTCGTCCTCAAAGAGCACGTATTCTACAGGGACCCCATTTTTACGAACGCCGGCCACGATCTCATCAGACTCTATCTGCAGTACCCTTGGATCTTGTGAACCCTGGAGTACAATAAGAGGTTTTGTTACCTTATCTGTGTGGAAGAGTGGCGAGATGGCTCGCAGTCTTACTGAGTCTGCACTATTTGGGTCACCCAACTCTTTGTAAAGAGCATCTTTAAAAGACTCCCACCAGGGCGGTATACTTCTTAGCGTTCGTATCCAATTAGTTACACCAAATAAATTAACCCCTACTGCAAATTCTTCGGGGGTATATGTAAGGGCAGCCATGGTCATATAGCCACCGTAAGACCCACCAATGATCCCTATTTTGTCCGGATCTATTTCCGCCTGTGTGGCCAGCCAGTTCTTTCCTTCCACACAATCCTTCAAATCCTTATCGCCGTGATTCAGATCGTCCATTTGATAAAAGGTCTTGCCATACCCGCTGCTCCCCCGGTTGTTAACAGCAAGAATTGCATAACCATGGTTCACCAGGTATTGGATAAAGGAACTGAAGTTCTGTCTGCTTTGTCCTCCCGGGCCTCCATGAACCCAAACAAGGGCAGGAACTTTATTTGTTTCGGATGCCTGATGCGGTTTGTAATAGATAGCCGGGATCTCAAGACCATCAAAGGACTCAAAACGTATAACTTCGGCACTGACCATGTCCTGACGTTGAATCTCCTTGTTAAGAACGTCTGTTATTTTATGTTGCTCTTCGTTCTCAATGTTGTAAACATAAAGATCAGACGGAGCATTAGAACCTCCGGCATAGAATCGCATATGGCTTTCGTCATCAGAAAAGGAAACATTGGTTATATCCATTTCCCCGGTGGCAGGTAATGTCATCATTTCGCCTGTCTCTACTTCCAGGACTTCAATACTATTCTTTGCATCTTCATTGATATAGGTTACTCTGTATTTCCCGTTTTCAGTGAAATAGGACCCTACAATATCCCAGGCTCGTTCCAATACCTTTTCGCGTGTACCGGTTGCCATATCGTACTGCATGAGATAAGAAAATTCAGAGCCATCATCAGTAGTATAAAGAAAACCACTGTTATCTAATGTGAAATCCTGGGCACTATTCCCGCTTTGTGCCTCATTTATTTTGATCATTGTCTTGTCTTCCAACGAGTATAGGTAAAGATCACTATCATTTGTATTAATCGACTTGCTTAGTGCAAGGTGCTTCTCATCATGGGAAATTGCTTCAACATTGTATCCTTCATCATTCTGATATACAAGAGTAGGAGTAAAGGTGGCCAGGTCCATTTTATACAGATCTATGAAACGCTTGTCTCGCTGGTTAGAACCAAAGAAAAAGTTCTTTTTATCCTTTGTCCAACCATAAAACAAAGATCTGGCACCCTCATATGGGGTAAGATCCTTGTGGGACCCATCACTTTCGCGGAGAAAGATATGATAGATCTCATCGCCGTTGTTGTCCATTCGAAATAACATTCGTTCGTCTTCAGGAAAATAGGATATCGCAAAAACAGAAGAGCTGTCAGATTCGGTCACTGGCTGAAATGGGCCACCGGTGGACGATACAGTATACATGTTGTAAATTCCGGATCTGTTGCTCGTTACAAGAAGTTTAGAAAGGTCTGGCGAAAAACTCCCACCACCAACATTCTCATTATCCATCATTTGCTCAATGGTATAGGATTTGAGATTCTGGACAAGGGTATCTTCCTTTTTTTCTTTGCAGTTCCAAAATACCGCAAGTATCAGCAGCAAACTTATTTTTTTCATGATCAATTAATTAGGTTAGTACTTTGTCAATAGTATTTTATGCTTTAGATCCTGAGATCTATTCCAAAGTGATAGTGGAAGTATCCTTGAACATTGAGATACTCAATGGTTCAATGGTCTCCCGGTATGTTTTCCAATCATCACCAAAAAAAGTGTTGGTCTTCTCCAGAGCTGCCTTGAGATCTGCTTCGGCGAATTCCATGAGTCGGGTTTCCGTTTCCGTGATCCCCGTTTTTCTGGATCGAACGTATTGATAGGCAACCCCAATTCTCCTCATTACCGTAAGCTCAGGATTACGGGTTATCCCCTGGCGTTTATCAACTTTTCCCAGATAAACAGCTACAAGTTTGTCGATCTTCTTTGAAATGTCTTTTGATGTTTTTATTGCGTCCTTAAATTTATCTTTATCCAACTCTTTCAGATCCTTCTCATACCGGCTGGCTACCTTTTTGCTTTCCAGCAATTGTTTAACTGCATCTGCTGCGGTTTGGGTAAAGCCTTCCAGTTTTTTACTTGCCTCATACACTTCATTGATGGCGCTTGAGGACACATTTAAACGAGGATCCGAGGCTACTCTGATCATAGTCTCATCCATTATTTCACCCAGCGATAAAACAACTTTGTACATACCGGGTTTTACATCTACGCCGCCGGCTTCTCTGGTGCGCTTTCGAAGAGTTCGTGAAGGGCGGTCTGGTCCTTTTTCATCCATGTTCCAATAGATCCTGTGGAATCCCGGTTTTTCCGGAGTTTTATATTTTAAGGTCCTGATCAGATCTTCTCCATTGTAGATCTCAACCACTAGGGAGTCTTTTGTTTTCTTTACTTCCTCCGTTTCATTCTTTTCATCCTCATCATTCTCTCCCTCTTCTTCCATTTTGTCTTCCGAATCTTTCTTCGGTTCAGCTTTTTTATGACCTTCTTTCAGAAAATATGTGATCATAGCGCCATCTTCTTTGTTTTCTGCATTGTATAAGGCATCGGCTCCAAATCTGCTTCCGGTGGGCTGTTGATATGATGCCTGGTAGGCAGTTGGAGGATCAAATACTTTGATTTCCTTACTCAGGACACCTGGGTCTGCAGCGACAGCTCTAAGCGGGCGTATATCATCCAACACCCAGGCTGCGCGTCCGAATGTCCCTATTACCAGGTCGTGTTCCCTTGGATGTATTGTAAGATCTTTTGTGGAGACCGTAGGGAATCCTTCCGTCCATTTCTGCCATTTTTTGGCCGCATCGAAGGAAACATAAAGTCCGTCGTCTGTGCCAAGGAACAACAGGTTTGAGTTTTCAGGATCCTCAACGATGGAGAGGGTATAGCTTTGAACATCTGCCTGATCTACTATTCTCTCCCAGGTCTTCCCATAATCGCGGGTTCTGTAAGCATAGGGGATATAGTTGAATCTCCTGTAGTCATTTGCAATTAGTAATGCTTCACCTCTGTTACTTGTAGATGCTTTTATCTGTGGGATCCAGCTTCCTTTGGGAAGTCCTTTAATGTTTTGGGTAACTTCTGACCAGTTAGCACCTCCATTTTGAGTGATATGGACCCTGCCGTCATCTGTCCCAACCCACAACATATTCCTTTCTAATGGCGATGGTTCAATGACCAATATGGTACAATGGTTTTCTGCCCCGGTAGCATCCATTGTAAGGCCACCACTTTCACTTTGTTTCAGTTTCTCCGGGTCATTAGTGGTCAGATCTGCTGAGATCACTTCCCAGGTAAGCCCTTTATTGGTGCTTTTGTGTACAAACTGGCTCCCAAAATAAACGGTGTTGTTATCAAAGGGATCTTGTCCAATTCCGGCATTCCAATTAAACCTCAATACAGTTGAGTCATTTGGAGGAGTAGGTCCTACTGTATAGTTATTCCCGGTTATATGGTCGTATCTGCTAACAAATCCCTGCTGACTCATGGCATATCCATAGCGCGAATCATCTTTATCCGGTACTACATCAAACCCATCCCCGAAGGCGATCTCTTGCCAATAACTATTGCGAATTCCCTGAGCTTTCCATACATACGCAGGGCCTCTCCAGGAACCATTATCCTGCATACCACCATACACATTATATGGAAATTCATTGTCTGTACTAATATGGTAGAATTGGCCAACGGGCAGATTGCCAATGAATCGCCAGCTTTCCCCTCTGTCTCTGGTGATATTCATTCCCCCGTCGTTTCCATCGATCATAAAATGTCCGTCCTCGGGGTGTATCCACCAGGCGTGATGATCCGGATGTACGCCATTTGTAACGCCATAGGCCGGCATTAATTCTGAAAAATTCTTTCCGCCGTCCTCAGAAACATTTACATAGGTAAATACCGAATAGACCCTGTTCTCATTCTGCGGATCCACATAGATCTCGGAATAGTAAAATGGTCTGTTGCCAATATCGCTTTTGTCATTGATCTTTTTCCATTTAAAGCCCCCGTCTTCCGATTTGTACAGTGCATTCTTTTTGGCTTCAACCAATGCATATACCACGGAGGGTTTACTGCGAGCCACTGCCACTCCTATCCTGCCGAGTTCTCCTTTCGGGAAACCATCCTCTTCACTTATCTTTTTCCAATTAGCGCCACCGTCATGGGTCATGTATAGTCCGCTTCCGGGGCCACCGGATTTAAAGAACCACGGATCTCTTTTGTGTTCCCACATGGCTGCGAACATCTTATTTGGATTGGTTGGATCCATAACAAGGTCGGCCACACCGGTTCTATTATTCACAAAAAGTACTTTGGACCATGATTTTCCGCCATCTGATGTTTTAAAAACACCTCGTTCCGGATGTTCTCCCCACGGGGAACCAATGGCCCCCACATATACAGTGTTGGGATCTGAAGGATCAATTATGATCCTGTGAATATGCCTGGTCTTTTCCAGTCCCATGGCCATCCAACTCTTACCGCCATCGAGGGATTTATAGATTCCATAGCCTCCGTTAAGACTGTTCCTTGGATTACCTTCTCCTGTGCCTGCCCAGATAACTGAAGGATTAGACTGTTGAATGGCAACAGCTCCTATGGATGCGGTTAACTCCTTGTCAAAGACAGGTTTCCAGGTAATTCCGCCCGAAGACGATTTCCATAAACCTCCTGAGGCGGTCCCTACATACATGATATCTGGTTCCGAATGCACGACGTCAATGGCTGTTACCCTTCCACTCATGCCACCAGGGCCAATATTGCGCGGTTTCAGGTCCTGTACCAGGTCCATTTTAAAATCTTG
>JABDQS010000188.1 GCA_013042125.1 Eudoraea sp. | reverse complement strand
TAATCGAGCTTTTTAGTACAATACTCCTACGCATCCCTTCGGTGTTTTCAATCTCTCTAAGGGATGGCTTTTTAATTGGGCTCCCCAGCGCAATTTCCGTTTTTCGAATCCCATCAATCAAGGACTTAAATTCCTGGACATTCAAAGAAGCTTTGTGGTCCGGACCTGGTAAATTTCTGTCCAACGTAAAGTGTTTTTCAATGATCTTTGCGCCCAGGGCAACCGCCGCATAACAAGCATAATTTTCTTCAATATGATCCGAATAACCATACAAAATATCCAAGGATTCGCCCATGGAAATCATTGCTCTAATGTTGGCATCCTCATTTTGGGAGGGGTAATTGGTGGTACATTGCAATATAGCCATCTGCTCATTTCCGGCAGCCCGTATCGTCATTACGGCCTCATAAACTTCTGCCAAAGTGGCCATGCCGGAAGATAGAATTATAGGTTTGCCGAATTTGGCAACATGCTCAAGAAATGCAAGTTCTACTATTTGTCCTGACGCAATTTTAAAAGCCGCAACCCCTAGCTCATTCAGAAAGTCTGCGTCTTCCTCATTATATGGGGTAGAGAGAAACGTTATTTGCTGCTTTTTGCACTCTTTTATTATACTATTATAATCCTCATAGGTCAACTCAAGTTTTTTAAGCATCTCAAACTGGCTCTCACCAGGATCAGTGACTTCCAACTGATACTTCGCTTTTGGGGCTTCTTTTGTAATAACACTTTCTGCTTTAAAAGTTTGAAACTTTATGCAATCTACCCCTATTTCTTTCGCTTTTCTGACCAATTCAATCGCCATCTCCAGATTTCCATTATGATTTACGCCTGCTTCGGCTATTATAAAACAAGGATGCTCAGCGTTAATTAAAGCTTTATCTATTTTGATAGATTTCATTTTGTTTTGCTTTGAATATTCTGTTGATGTTTATATTTTTAAATGTCTAAAATATTTAACATGAGGTATTTATAATTACTTATATTTCAATCATTTTAAATTCGGAGGTATGACTCTTATCAAAAGACTTGTTTAAATATTGTTGATAGTTTTTCATTGATTGGAGTTGTAAAGCTAATAGCATTAAAACAGTTTCATGTATTCAATATTTTCTAATTCCTATACCACAAAAGTCTAATATCATTTTATCTTTCTCTATTATTAAGGATTTGAACTCATCATGTGCTACTAAAAATACGGCAATATCCGCTTTTTCAAATGCCTCCTCATACTGTGTTAATTTAAAAACTCTATGCGATTTAATGTTTGGTTCAACAATGTAATATTCCTCATCGTTGGCATTTTGAAGAACCTTTTGCACAATATATTTAGCTGGTGATTCTCGCAAATCATCAATATTGGGTTTAAAAGCCAATCCCAGTAAAGCAATCTTAGGTTTTCTTCCATTCGCCAGTTCAAAAGCCAATTTAGCAGTTTGGATCTTCTCTGCGCACCAGAATGACTTATAGTTGTTTATCTCCCTTGCTGTTCCAATTATTTTCGACTCAAGTGGATAATCCGAAACGATGAAATAAGGATCTACGGCAATACAATGCCCGCCTACTCCACATCCCGGGTTTAAAATGTTCACTCGAGGGTGTTTGTTGGCCAACGCTATTAGTTCCCAAACATTTACATCAGCTTTATCGCAAATAAGTGATAGTTCATTGGCAAAAGCTATTTGAACATCTCTTGATGAATTTTCAACCAATTTGCACATTTCCGCTGTTCTTGCATTCGTCTTGTGTAGAGCTCCTTTAACATATTTTGAATAAAATGCCACCGCTTTGTCAGTAGATGCTTCATCAATACCCCCGATAACTCTGTCGTTATGAACTAATTCATACATTACATTCCCTGGAAGTACCCGTTCCGGGCAGTATGCTATAAAAAGTTGATCCTGTAATTCTGGTCTTTGAGAGTATATCAATTGTTTCATCTTCTCAGTGGTACCAATAGGAGATGTTGATTCAATTATGTATAGATCACCTTTTTTAAGTAACGGAATAATGGCCTTGGTAGCCGCTTGAACAAAAGAGGTGTCTGGTTCGTTCTTACCTTTAAATGGCGTTGGCACTACAACAATATAGGAGTCTGCCTCTACAGGGCGTACAGATGCTTTTAACAAACCTTTTTTTACTGCACTCGAGACCTCTTTATCCAATGATGGTTCTACTATGTGAATATTACCTTTATTAATGGTATCTACAACCAATTGATTTACATCAACCCCATGTACTCTACTGCCACTTTTGGCTATTAAAGCAGCTGTGGGCAGGCCTATATACCCTAACCCCATCATTACTACGTCTTGGTTCTCCATTTTATGCTAATGTTTCTATGAATTCAACTATTTTAGAACAGGCAGTGCCATCTCCATATGGGTTATGGCGAGCGCTCATTTCCAGATAATGATCTTTATTATTTAATAATTTCTCCGTTTCTGAAGTAATTTTATCAACATCGGTACCTACAAGGATCACCGTTCCGGCCGCCACAGCCTCCGGTCTTTCAGTTGTATCCCGCATTACAAGCACTGGTTTTCCTAAACTGGGTGCTTCTTCCTGAACCCCGCCGCTGTCTGTAATTATTAAATATGCGTGAGACATTAGCCACACAAAAGCTGGGTATGACAAGGGCTTAATCAATTGAATATTGGAAATATTATCCAGTAATTCATAAACAGGCTTTTGAACATTTGGATTCAAATGTACCGGATAAACGATCTCCACATCAGAATTATTTGTTGCAATATTTCGTAAAGCCTGGCAGATATCAATAAACCCTTGTCCGTGATTTTCTCTACGATGTCCTGTTACAAGTATGATCTTTTTTGAAAGATCTAAATTCTCGGTTAGCATGGATATTTCTGCATCCTGAAAATCGGATCTTTTTACCTTTTTTGCGCTGTAATTCAAAGCGTCAATTACAGTGTTCCCTGTAACTAATACACTTGCTTTGTCTACATTCTCATTGAACAGATTTTGTTTCGATGTTGCAGTTGGAGGAAAATGATAATCACTTACAACCCCCGCTATTCTTCGGTTCATTTCTTCTGGAAAAGGAGAGAGTTTATTGAAAGTTCTTAGTCCGGCTTCCACATGACATACCTTCGCTCCAGAATAAAAAGCGGCGATCGAAGTGGCCATAGTAGTAGATGTATCTCCATGAACAAAAACATAGTCTGGTTTGAATTCCTCAAACACTTCTTTCAGGTTCGTTATAATATCTGCAGTAACGGAATAAAGATTTTGATTAGGACGCATAAGGTCCAGGTCGTAGTCCGGAGTTATCTCGAAAAAATCGAGAACCTGGTCAAGCATCTCCCTGTGCTGTGCTGTAACGCATACTTTTGTTTTAAATTTATCAGGGTAACGCTGGAATTCCTTTACCAAGGGTGCCATTTTTATGGCTTCAGGACGAGTTCCAAAAACAATTAGATTTTTTTTAATCATTGAATATAATTGCTAAGCATAAATAAGTATACTGAAGGCTGGTCTCTGCGCAAAAGTACAATAATTCTTATCCCTAACAATCTTCACTTTGCTGCCCAAAACGTGTTTTCCCAGAATTGAAACAGCAAGACCGAACCAGGTCATTGCCTTTTTATCCCTAAATTGATATTCCGCTATGATAGATGAACAATGGAAAAAAGTGAAATGAAATTGCTGGGCATAAAACCTGCTCCACCAGTAACTAAAATGTTCTTGACATCTCTCATACATCCATTTCCATAGCTCTCTTATTCAAATATTTTAAGAATGAGAAAAGGAAAAATATTCCAATAAATATCAGCGGGAAGAGAACAATGTTCTTTTTATAAATTGATTTGATTATTTCTTGCGGTTTTCCAAAATTAATAATAGTTATCGCATCTTTTCTTCTTTCTAATTCTATTTTCTTGGATTCTGTATCTCTAATTAAATCGTTCTTCAAGGTAAATAATTGAGGTACGTTCAATTGCTGCTCATTATCCAGGACAATCCGACCCTCTGTGGCAGTGCTTTCAGTAAGCATTTTCCTGGAAAAATTAGCAATAAGGACGTTGATCTGTTTTACCAGCGAGTCATTCTGTCTTATCCTGTCTTGTGCATTTTCCGTATAGGTCTTTACGATCTCTTTGTAGTAGGCGTTCGAATTAATATAGTCCATAAAGATTCTGGCATATTTATCCCCAAGTGTCGCGTCCTTATAATAAAAGGTTATTCGTTGATCCAGAGAACTCTTATCTAATATTTCTGCCCTTACAATGTCAGAAATTGCTCCGGAATTCTCAAAACCCTGCAGTAATTCCAAATACTTCATTTCTGTTTCCAGATTCTTTTTACTTGCTCCGCTTACCGGTGCTACTTCAATTTCAAAACTCTTTAGGTTTTCAACATCTACTCCTAAACTCCTAAAAAATACGGTATCCTCTGCTTTAATATTAGCCTGGAGTTCAGCAACCACATCATAGAGATAATTCTTACTTTCAAGATTGGGAGATACAATGACCTCGGTCTTCATTTTTTTGGACACGATCTGATTTAACCCAAATCCCGTTGCGGCACCTAGTATGACGAGCACCAACAATATGATTGCATTTCTTTTAAAATAGAGAAATACCGAAAGCAGCCCCCTGAAAATCCGATTAAAGCCTCTTCCTATCATCTGGAATAGCTGTCCCAAATCGATCTCATCGTTTGATGATGTATTGTTTGTTTTCAGTTCTTTGGCCATAACTATGAATTAAAAATTTGTTGTAAAATTTTATCGGTTATCAAATAGGTTGGTTTAACACCCGTAGTCCCAAGACCCCCGGATGCCAGCGTACTACCGGTCTCTAACGGATTATCTGAGGCATAGTAGGCGTAGCGCACTTTAACGTCCTCCCTGATACTTCTCCTGATCCTGGAGGCCGATTGAATTGCTTTTTGATAATGAACCCCCTCCATCTCCAATCCTATCACTTCCCAGGTAGATTCATGAAAGAATCTAAGTATGTCTTTGTTCTGTAATGAGGTTCCCAACACTGTCACCATGGTACCTTCCATTACCTTTAAGCCATTGCCCTGAAAATCTTTCCCGGAAAACTCATTTTGAAATGGATAATTGTCTGCGGTCCCCTCAAAAATATGTGCCGTGGGAATCATCAGATCTCCTTTTCCTCCCTCCAGGATACCGGCTTTTCCCATAATGGAAATAGAAGCAATTTCCAAATACAGAGGTTTTTGATTCTTTCGTTTAAAGGGCTTTAATAATTCATCAATCGACTCAAATGCTTGCTCACCAAAGGCGTAATCCATCACAAAAATGACCGGTTTTTTGTCATTTGGAAGACTTGAGGATAGCTCGTAACAACATGCATCCTTGCCCAATTTTGCCATATCGAATATCTGTACGTCAATATTGGTCCCTGAAACGTCCTTAATTTCGATCATTCCATTCTTACGAGCCACAGTAAGCACTTTCTCTCGCAATTTCCCATTTGTTTCAAGGCTCAACTGTTGATACAGTTCAAGAAGGCTGCCCTCTGCCGATTCTTTTTCCAATGCTCTCTTTGCATATAAGGAATTAACAACACTATGCATATTAGCGCTGATAATATGAATGGGACGTTTAAGTAATCCGTGTTTGTGTAGAATATCCTTAATATTCTGAGCCCATTGTTCCCCGTGTATATGATGTCCTAGACGCTCTCTGAGCAATGCGCTAAAGGTGATCGTCCTTTTTTCTCCGCCCGTTTCTTCTTCAATCGCTAATTTACCCAGCCAATAAATGATCTTTAAAAATCGTTCGGGATCTTTTTTGGTAGACAGTTTATTGTAAACATCCATGGTCTCTACAAAGGATCTGCCCAATATATTCGCCGTATGGATCAATGCAACTTCTTTGTCTTCCTGGTTGAGTTTGGTCTTATTGACCGCTAGTTCCAATTTCTGCCAATCCCGGATGGTCTTGTTGGTATCTTCAATAAGTACCCGGTTACAAATTTTCCCGGATTCTATAAAAAGAAAGGTGAGATGGGTTAAAATATCATAAATATCAGACCTCCCCCGGGTGATCTCAATATTCATTTGTTCATAATCTATCCTATAACAGTTACGCCTTCTTTTAGGTGGAATAATAGGAGCAAAATGTGTCTTGGAATATCCTTCATCCGAAGTTAAATTGATAAAACGACACTGTTCTATTCCTTCAGGAAGCCTTTCCAAAACATACATTAGCCCATTGAGCTCTGCTTTTTCTTCTGCTATGGAACCATAGATCTCAGGCCTCAGCAACAAAAGAGCATTTCGCAGGGTCTCCCCTGAAACCCCCATCGGCTTATAAAATCCCCTGTTAAAAAGGTGGCGCATGGTAATGTACAAGCGCTCAATTGCGTTTGTTGACTCCTGTGCTCTGGTTGTGTCTTTTATTTTGCTCATAAATCTCCACAAAAATACACTTATTATTCATGATTTCAGACGTCTTCATAAGCCAGACCATATCTACTCCTCCTTTTGAAGCTCTAGGCCAGAAGCAACCTTCCTGTCGTTAGACAAACGTTGTACCTTGTTTTGGCCACCTAATTTTCCGACCGACTTCATATACAATTGAAAACCTCCTGGTTTAATGGGCGTGATTTTTAAAGGTTGAAGTATACTCCCCTCTATCAGATCAAAGTAGTAGCTATTTTGCTCCTGAAGTGCCTCATCTAATTTTTGTGCGAACCTTTTCATGCTGGAAGGTCTCTTGCCAAATTCTATGAACCATTCATGATAGGGAAGCTCTTTATTGTCAGGTGTAATTTGAGGGGCTACGGTAAATTCATTTACCTGTGCACCGGTACCTTCGATGGCTTCCTGCATGGCATACTCAACTTCTTTAGCGATCACGTGTTCCCCAAAAGCAGAGATAAAATGCTTTATTCTCCCAGAAACTATGATCCGATAAGGATTTACAGAAATAAACTGAATGGTATCTCCCAGGTCATAGGCCCACAGGCCTGCATTCGTAGAGATTATCATGGCATAATTAATCCCAATCTCAACATCCTTGAGCGTCAGTCGCTTTGGGTTTTCATTAAAGAAATCCTCTGCCTTTACAAACTCGTAGAAAATTCCGGAATTTAACAATAGAAGCATCCCTCTTTCATCCTGTTTGTCCTGATAGGCAAAAAATCCTTCACTGGCCGGAAATAGTTCAATACTAGCTACTTTCCTGCCTATAAGGCTTTCAAAGGTTGCCCGATAAGGCTCATAATTAACGCCTCCATAAATAAAAAGTTCAAAGTTCTTAAAGAGCTGCCCAATGTTCTTCCCGGAAACCGACCTTAATTTTTCAAAATACATTTGTACCCAGGAAGGAATACCGGCAATGACCGTCATATTCTGGTCTATTGTTTCTTCTATGATCTTATCAACCTTGGTCTCCCAATCTTCTATACAATTGGTCTCCCAGCTGGGTAATCTGTTTTTTTGAAGATAATTGGGCACATAATGCGCTGAGATCCCTGAAAGTCGGCCTAGTTTAATCCCGTTCTTTTCATTGAGAACCGGACTTCCCTGTAAAAAGATCATTTTTCCATTGACGAAAGAGGTGCTTCCGGTTTCATAAATGAAATTGAGAATGGCATTTCTGGATGCTTCCACCTGATGTTTAATGGATTTTTCTGTTATAGGAATGTATTTTGCCCCGGAAGTAGTGCCACTTGTTTTTGCGAAATAAATGGGTTTCCCCGGCCAAAGAATATTTGCCTTGCCTTCAACAACTTTGTTAACGTATGGGGCTAGTGCCTCATAATCACGGATGGGCACCTGGTTGGTGAAGTCTTCATGGGATCTGATCTTTCCAAATTTATGATCCCTGCCAAATTCAGTGTCCTTTGCTGCTGATATTAGTTCATTAAAAAGGGTCTCCTGTGTAGTAACTGGGTTATTCACCCAACGCATAGTTCTTTTATGGACAATACCTGCAAAGATCTTAGCGGCTATAGATTTTAAAGACATGTAGCTTAATTAAAATCGATATAATCTGATGGATTTACCGGATTTCCATTGCTCCATAATTCAAAGTGTAAATGGGGTCCGGTAGTGAACTCGCCCGTATTCCCTACAGAAGCAATAACCTCTCCGGCTCTGACAAGATCTCCCTGTTGCTTATTAATTGAGCCGTTGTGTTTATAGACCGATAACAAGCCCTCCTCATGCTCCATAATTATTACAAAACCGGTTTCAGCTGTCCATTCAGAAAAAATAACAGTTCCATTTGCCACGGCTTTTACAGGAGCGTCCTTTTCAGCAACAATATCTACGGCAAAATGTTTCTTCTCAGCGTCATAAACATGGGAGATTACCCCGGTGACCGGTGAGAACAGCACCAGACTTCCCTGAGATGTATTTCGCTGAAACAGGTTGTACTTATCTTCAAGGGCCACTTGTGCCCTTAATATGGAGTCTTCCCGAATTGGTGACAGATCAACAGTTGATGGGTCTATTTTAAATTGCTCAAACAATGAATCTCTGTTAATTTCATTATTCTCCACGTCCCCTCGCAGGACCATACGGATATTTTCTAAATACCTATTGGTATAATTTAAAACTGTGACGAGAGAATCTGTTTTATAGGTAAGCTCAGTTGCTTCTTTTTTTAGTCGGGTTGAAGAATACCCCGGAATATACTCCCGTAATGGCGTAAAGGCTATCAGCAATGTAGTTAGCCCTATCAGGACAATTATAAAAAGAGTTCCTGTGATAAAAACGTTCAACCTGCTTAATTTAAAAGAGATCTTTTCTTCAAAAGTGCTCTCATTAAGTATTACTAATCGATACTTATGTAAGAGCTTGCGCTTTATCTCTTTTCTTTTTTTCCCTTTTTTCTCCATCACGCACAAAGATACATTTCGAATTGAATTTCAATATACTACTATCCTAAAAAAGATAATAGTACGTCCTTGTCCACTTTATTTATTATAAATTACGCATCTTATGATTTAATACAGCAATTAATGTACAATCTTAACGTTTGGAATAAATAATATCTATTTAGTTTTTTATTACCTTTGTTTACTTTATAAATTGATGCACATGATCTTACTAGTACCTTTTCTGGCAATAGGCCCCTGGCAAATAGCAGTCGTAGTAGTTTTAGTACTATTGTTATTTGGCGGTAAAAAAATTCCTGAACTAATGCGGGGATTGGGTAGCGGAATTAAAGAATTTAAAGACGCCTCTAAGGAAGATGACAAGTTAGAGGAGAAAAAAGAGTAACACAGTATACAGTCAAGTTTTAAAAGCAACCTTTCTAAAGGTTGCTTTTTTATTTTACACCCTCTTCCCGGAAAAGCCAATGGTTTTAACTGTGGCAGTAATAAATGCCCCGTTAAGAAAGCCGAGAACAAGATATATACTTATCGGTATACTAATTTTTACCGCCTTCTTTTTTTGTTATTCTCGTTTTTTTTTGGGCCAGCACCGGATTCGCTTATAGCAGTCAAAAATCACCCTATTTATTGTCGGATCAGATGCCACAGGTACATATTATTGCGATACACGACAAAAAACATCCATTTCACAACAAAAAGTAATCCTATAGCAAGAGAACTTCTAAATTCGGCGTTATGAAAGTGATTATATATGCATAGACCCCTTATTTCGGGGCGAATCAAATAGCATTATCTCAAATTACTGGCTATCAATCAGGGTCTATTAACACATGAACTTAAAACAATTCAGCATCTTATTTCTTTTGCTCTTTGTAAGCTCAATTAGTGGGTTTGCTACCGTTTTGGATCTTACCCATACGGAAAATGTTACTGCGCCTTCTAAAGAACTGTTCAAAACCAAAGCAAAAGCACACAACATAGCTACCAAAACTATAGGCGGCTTAGCTGATGTATACAATGGCTATTATTTGATCACCGGGGTATTTGGGGTGTCTCAAAATGCCAATAAATTTGCTCGTTCTCTTAAAACAAATGGAGCTACCCCGGGATATTTCAAAAGCCCTGATAACGGACTTCATTATGTCTATTTAGATCATTTTTCCAAAGGGGAAGATGCTATTGCTTCGTACCTGGATGGAAAATACAAGAAGAAGATGTGGATCTTACATGTGGAAAAAAGCAAAAAGAATCCCTCAGAGATCATAGAAATAGTTAAATCTACTAAGACATCTTCAACCTTGGAATCACACAGCCAATTTGTTAGAGCTGCCAAAAAATTCAAGATCGCCACGCGTACTGTTGATGGAATGTCCGGAATAGGTAATGGGTATTATGCCGTTGCCGGAGTGTTTGGAGATAAAACTAATGTTTCAAAATTCGCTAAGAAACTCAGAGACAATGGATTGTATCCGTTAACAGCAACAAACCCGGTGTCCAAGCTAACTTATGTTTATCTCGCGCACTCAAAAGATTGGAGCGGAGTTCTGAAAGCGGCCTCAACCCGTTTAAATGGAAACTATGGGAACAAGCTGTGGATCATGCACATTGATAATGAGAAAGTTCCTTCTCCAAATGAAGTTTCAGGGTCAACCAACGAAGTGCAAATTCGAAATAATGACACACCACCTTTAGCAAAAAAGGTTTTTAAAAGAAAGGCTATTAAGGATCCACCCAGTAAATTACTGCAGAAAGCAGATCAATACTTCAATAAGATGTGGTATGCAGAAGCGGCTGAATTATACGAGCAATTCCTTACAAATAATGAAGAAAATTATAGCTATGAGGTCATCCAAAAGGCGGGTGATGCACACTATTTCAATACGAATATGGAGCGTGCTTACCATTGGTATGACATTCTGTACAATCGATATAAAAACGATATAAGTGCTGAGAACATTTTCAAATACGCTCATAGTCTTAAGGGTACCGGGAAATACGCCAGGGCAAAACGCCTGATGCGCCTGTACGACCGAAAAGTAAAAAAGGAAGGGATGCGCTACTCCGTTAATGATCCCCGTACAACACCCAAAGAAAAGGTCCTGGACAACATTCTAAACACAGACCAAGAATATACCATTCGGAATATAGGTACAAACTCAGAGTATTCTGATTTTTCTCCTATGTTCTACAATGAGGATCAGCTGGTATTTGCCTCAGCAATGGACTC
This sequence comes from Eudoraea sp., assembly GCA_013042125.1. GTDB lineage: Bacteria > Bacteroidota > Bacteroidia > Flavobacteriales > Flavobacteriaceae > Muriicola. The sequence goes on along the minus strand of JABDQS010000188.1, from coordinate 5,537 downwards.
GTCTTTCTTTAGTACTCGTAAATACAAATGGAACAATCAACCTTATCTGGACCTATATGTGGCCAAGGTAAATAATGAATCGCAGGAGGTTAAAGATGCCATAAAGTTCTCCAAAAAAATCAATACCAAGTATCACGAGGCCTCCGTTACCTTCTCCCCGGACAATACCACCATGTATTTTACAAGGAATAACTATGGTAAGAAGCTGAAACGAGATAAAAATGGAGTGAATAACTTAAAAATATACAGGTCCCGAAAAGTAGATGGGGCATGGACCGAAGCTACCGAATTGCCATTTAACAGTGATGATTTTTCTACCGGCCATCCTGCTTTAAGTCCTGATGGGAAGCAACTATACTTTGTATCTGACAGGCCGGGAAGTCTTGGTGAAACAGATATTTTTGTAGTTGATGTTTACGAGGATGGTGGGTATTCTGATCCGCGCAACCTGGGTCCGGAGATCAATTCTGAACGAAAAGAAATGTTCCCATTCATAACTGATAAGAAACTCTATTTCTCATCAAATGGCCATATAGGCTTAGGTGGATTGGACGTATATGAAGTGGCAATTGACGAAGAAAATGGCTTTCAGCAGGTAATAAACATGGGGAAACCCGTAAATAGTAAGAAAGACGATTTCTCCTATATAGTTAACGAGGGAACACAAAAAGGATTTTTTGCCTCCAACAGACGCGGTGGGAAAGGAGATGATGATATCTATTCTTTCTCCCGACTATTACCTGAAGAATTAAATCTTAATGCCATTGCGGGCGTTGTGACCGAGCAAATAACCGGTGAAGTAATGCCGGAGGCCCTGGTAACGCTTCTGGATGAGAATAACATTAAATTAAAGGAGGTTATTTCGGATAAAGATGGAAGTTTTGTTTTCGAAGATCTGGATAGCAATACAAAATACACAGTGAAAACTACCAAAGAAGGATATTCTGATGTGGTGCTCACTGCTCCTACCAAAGACAATGAACTGATCAATGTTGAGGTTTCAATGGACAAGCTGGAAGACCTTATTGTCCTGGAAGAAGGGATCAAAAAGATAAAATTGAATATGATCTTCTTCGATTTTGACAAATCGAATATACGCAATGATGCAGCCACTGAGCTCAACAAATTGGTGGCGGTCATGCAGGAAAACCCATCCATGGTGATCAAGATAGAATCTCATACAGATTCCAGAGGTAATGCGGTTTACAATAAATATCTCTCGGATAGAAGAGCAAAATCTACCCGATCATACATCATCTCTAAAGGCATAGATCCTAATCGAATAGAAAGTGCCATAGGTTATGGTGAAGAAAGATTATTGAATGGCTGTGATGGAAGTATTAAATGCAGCCGTGACCAGCATCAACTTAACAGGCGTTCCGAATTTATTATAGTAAACATGTAAACCATCAACCAACTGCCTACCCGAGAAAAGCCATCTTCTATAAAAGTTGATGGCTTTTTAATTTGGTCCATCTAAATGTTCCTTTGCACCTCTTTTCGGAAGTTACTTTTACAATAAATCCGGCTTCGCAACAAGAATAGGGCCCTATACAACAAATATGAATGGGGCAAATACGCAACAAGGCAATTTAAAGTTATAACCATAAAAACAGTTAAATCTGACTACCTAAATCTATACTTTATGAAACATATTTTACTCCTAAAAGAGATCTATTTGGAGGCCTTTAAAAATTTAGGATCCTATTTTGTCCGCAACATTTTTAAGGTCTTTACCTGGTTTTGTCTTGCTTGTTTGGTCATAGTGCTTTATGCCTTTATTTTTAGAGTGGCCACTGGTTTTGCATTCGACTAGAAATAGTTCTCGCATACGTACTTAAAAAGGAAGCTTTCACTGCTTCATCTTTACAAATTCAACCTCTGTATCTTCGGTATAACGGATAAAGTATACCTTTGACAGAGGTTTTTTATACCGGCTGTTTATCTAACCCGATTTTTGTGTCCTTTATCTAGTTATTATACTTCCTCTGCCTTAGAAAAGGATCTTTGCCTTAGGATAAACATTAAAAGGCAGGTATATGCAGAGACTTTTACACTTTAAAGAAATTTATTTAGAAGCATTTAGAAACTGGAGTAATATGTTCCTTAAAAAGTATTTTAAGGCATTCTCATGGTTCTGTTTTGGCCTATGGCTAATAACCCTTTACGCCTTCGTATTTAGGCTTTCTACGGGCTTTGCTTTTGATTAAATGGTATAAAAAAGCTCCAAACCTTAGGGCATGGAGCTTTTTTTAATTGCTTTAGATCTTATTTAAATTTTATCGTTCGAATGATGGCTTCCAATTCGAACATATAATCTCTTTTATTTGTTGCCGGGGCAAAGGTGAAGCCTTCTACTACTAATTTACGATTGCTCTTTTCGTCATCTATTATAAAGGTTGCAAACGGCCCGGCCATGGGATAGTTTTCCATATCCCAAATACTTCGTGCTTCAATTGTCCTTCTTTCATCTATCTCTGTTTCAAAGAAATACGGCGCAAAGGCATCTTCTGTGGTCATATAGGTCTTCTTATCGGGGAAATCGGGTCCCGGTATGTACTTTTCCCCGATAGAATCTCGCATTCTTATAAAATCTGTTACAAAAGTGGAATCATTAGTAAGGCTATTCCGCGGTATTTCATATGCAATTATATTCATGCTCCCTTTTTGGATCTCCCGATCTATCCAAACAAAATTATCCTCTTGCTTCCCTAGCTTGTAGATGGAAGGAAGACGTATAGTGATCCCAAATTTTTCTTCTAGGATAGTTTCTTTATTTAAGGATCTTAGAAATCTCTTCTGAGTTTCCTTCAATTCCATAGCTGTTATGGCCTGTATTATTTCCTCAGCATGTGTTTCAATGTTCTCGATGATCTCTTCCTGGGTTCTGCCTTTTATAACCCCGATCTTTTGCGGAGAAGCGTAAAGATCCGTTTTAACATGAGCTACATTCACAGTATCAAGATCAACATAGAGTACAGATCTGCGATATCTTGTTGTTCCTGTAAATACTTTTTTGGGCATTTGTTCCAAACTAAATATTGGCTCGTCCCAGATTAGCCCTACTATGGGTGCGGCAAAATTTTCCCTTATCTTGTCTCCTACAGGTCCTTCCCACAGGTCATTGCTGATGACAACACCTACAGAATTTATAGCTCCAATGGAGGCTGGTTTATACGATTTTTTAGGTCCGTCGTTACAAGAAGAAAACAGTAAAAAGGCAAGCAGTAGTGTAAATACGTGTTTCATTGATCTTTGAGTCAGCATTATTCTAAACCAAGGTCTAAATCTTACTTTAGATCCGGTTTCTTAGGAGGAACAAGCACATAATTTTAATATCGTGCCTGGTATCAAGTTATTACCACTAATACCGTTCCATTCTCGTAAATTTTCAATAGTAATTCCAGGATATTTTTTTGAGATGGTCCATAAGGAATCTCCTTCTTTTACCGTATGGCTCTTTAAATTGCTGTTATTCAATGAAGTAGCTTGTTTTACGGGGGCGGTTTTAGCTATATAGGGCTTTCTTGGGAAGATCGTAAGACGTTGCCCTATCCGAAGGTTATTGCTTTTTAACCCGTTCCAATTTTTTATCTGACTTACCCGAACCCCGTAACGCTCTGCTATTCTTCCCAGATAGTCTCCACTCCTCACTCTGTATCGGATCCGTTCTTCTGCTTTAACCATTTGAGGTAAAGGGGATTCCTGGGTTTTTAATTCCTTCTCAACGTAGGCATAGATGGCTTCCTCGTTGGCAACAAACTTGCCTATTTCTGCTTTAGGCAAACGCAGGGAATAATTCTTTCCGGGAATATTTGGTATGATATTCAATTTATATGAAGGATTCATAACCACAAGTTCCTCAACACTTACATCAACAAGTTTAGAGATCTGGTCAAAAGTGATCAACCGTTTAACATGAACGGTGTCTGTTTCAAAATAAGGACGGGGAACTATAGTTGATTTTAATCCATGTTCTTCCGCATATTCAAACAAATACATGGTGGCTAAAAAAGCAGGGACATAACCTGCGGTTTCCCTTGGTAAATTTCGTCTGATATTCCAATAGTTGGTATACCCTCCGGATCGTCTTATAGCCTTATTGACATTTCCCGGACCCGAATTATAGGCAGCTAGTGCTAAATCCCAATCCCCAAAGATGTCGTATAATTTGGAGAGGTACTGACATGCCGCTTTGGTCGACTTTATTGGATCGGATCGTTCGTCAACATAACTGCTTACGTCCAGATCATACATCTTACCGGTACTATACATGAATTGCCATAGTCCGGTTGCTCCAACTCGAGATTTAGCCCTGGGGTTCAGCGCAGATTCAACTATAGCGAGATATTTAAGTTCTAATGGTACATTGTAATTGTCTAATTCCTGTTCAAAAAGAGGAAAATAGAACTGACTGGCAACCAACATGCGCTCCATCAAATCTCTTTTTCTGATCAAAAAGGATTTGATAACAGATTCTAATGAGGGATTATAAGAAATATTAAACGGGGTTTTCTGATCCAGGGCGCGTAGTCGTTGTTTTAAAACCTCAGTGTCTATTGAAACACTGTCAATGACTGCGCTATCTATGCTTGTAACCTCATCATACATGCTTTGATAAGACTGCGCACTCTCGTACAATTCCTTCATCCAGAGGCTATCATATTTTGATGCTATTGCATGATCCTTGAGGGCAATGGTCTTATCCGGATTAACGAAAAACGTGGCGCTTCCTTCAGAAAGGCTATTGATCGTGTCTTTCAGAATGATCTGTGTAATTTTGTTCTGTGATTTTATCCCCTCCCTGACGACCAAAGAATCAGCATGCTGTGCCATTAGCAGCTTGGCGCATCCTATAAGGAGCCCAAAAAGCAGCCATTTTTTGAATGAATACATAGTTTGTTTTAAACGGTGGGGGTCAACGAAAATGCAATTTTTTTCTGAAAGAATAAAATAATCCTTTCAATAGCCTGGATTGCCGACTATGATCTCTTTATTTATAACGATTTCAGGACTCCAATATTGCTGCAATTCCCGGCAGGGTTTTTCCTTCCAGGCTCTCCAGCATGGCGCCTCCGCCTGTAGAAACATAACTGACCTTGTCCTCAAAACCGAATTGCTTTACGGCCGCCACAGAATCGCCGCCACCAACAAGTGAAAATGCTCCATTTTTTGTTGCCTCTTCAATATAATTCCCGATCGCGATAGTGCCTTTTGCGAACTTTTCCATTTCAAATACTCCAACAGGGCCGTTCCATAATATGGTCTTAGAAGCCAGGATCACATCTTTGAAAATTGCAAGGGTTTCAGGTCCGGCATCCAGACCCTGCCATCCTTTGGGGATCTGGTTTACAGCTACTGTTTGGGTGCCGGCATCGTTACTAAAACTATCCGCCGCAAGCACATCCACGGGAAGATGAATTGATACTCCCTTTTTCCTGGCTTGTTCCATGATCTCAAGGGCCAGCTCCATTTTGTCATCCTCACAAATGGAATCGCCAACTTCTCCTCCCATTGCTTTCACAAAGGTGTAGGTC
>JABDQS010000117.1 GCA_013042125.1 Eudoraea sp. | reverse complement strand
ATTTTATAAACGAAGAGAATATGAGTGTTTTTACGTTTCCGGAAGAACCGGATAATAAGCGCATCGCAGTCTTACCCTTTGAAAATAATACTTCTGATGAAAACCTGGATGTGGTCGGTAAGATGGCAACAGATTGGATCATGCATGGTATCACTCAGAATAAGGTGGGCGAAGTGATCTCCCCCCAAATTGTGGACAACTACACCAGTATCATTAAGGCATCTGTTGTTCCTAGTGGGGAAAATGCTGTTTTGAAGGAGTATCTTAAGCCATCAAAGGTTATCACCGGCTCGTATTATCTTAACAATGACAAGCTTTTGTTGCAGTGTTCCATTATGGATGGTGATATGAGGAGAACATTACAGTCCTTTGAGATTACAGAATGTAGTTCGGACAATCCTTTGGATTGTATTGAAGCTTTAAAACAACGCGTTTTGGGATATCTCTTTTCTAAGGGTAGAGCCACCATCAAACATGAGGAAACTCCACCCAATTTCAATGCATATACCTTATGGCTCGAATCTGAAGAGCTTGCAAGAATAGAAGCTCCGGAACAACTTGAACGAATTAATGAGGCTATTGCCGCAGACAGTAGTTTTTTTAGGCCAAAATTAGATAGGGTAGCCTACTTCTATAATAGAGATCAGTTTTCAATAGCAGATTCCTTACTTCAAAAATTAAAAGAGGAAACGGGTATAGAAAAGGAGCAACGTAATATGATCAATCACTATGAGGCTTGTTTTAAAGGAGATAACAAAATGGCCTATAAAACCTATAAGGAAGAATATAATAATGCATCAAAAGATCTTGATATCAATTTGAGTTATATGGTGCTAGCCCTTCAATTTGTTAATAGGCCCCAGGATGTAGATAGTATCTATTTGGCGACAAACATGGCGGATTTTGATCTGGATGTTTGCATTACTTGCGAATACAGATACTTTGTAAAAGGAATGGCCAATCTGGAACTGGGACGTATTACTGAGACCATAGAACTCCTTGCCCCATATGCCCGAACAGCCGGTCATGAATGGATCAAAGAGGTCCTGATGAAGGCATATGTACTCAATGGAGACGACCAGGCTGCAAATGATCTTTTGGAACATATTCGTTTGTTAGGAAGAATAACATTCTGGGAAGGAATGATGTTAAAGACAGGGTTAGAATATTTAAAACTAGGTAAAGAAGAGGTTGCAGCCAATTATTTAGATAAGGTTGCTGACTACCTTACAAATAAAAGAGACACTCTATCGACTGATGAGAAAGAGTTACAAGGCGAAGTTGAATTCTATAGGAAGAACTATTCAAGGGCTCAGGAAATTTTTGAATTTTTACATGCCGAGGGTAATGATAAGATTTCTATTTTAACTTACCTGGCAATTACCTATTATCAACTAGGAAAAGAGGATTACGCACAAAGAATTATAGATCAACTAAATAAAAAAAGGGTTAGCTATCAATTTGGAGATGTGGACTACGCGCTGGCCCAGTATTATGCAGTAAGTGGTAATGAGGAGCACAGCGTGAACTATTTACTGAAAGCAGTAGCTTCCGGAAAGCGGTTTACCAGTTCAACTTTTCAAAATGACCTGATATTCAATTCTTACAGTAATTCGAATGACTTCCAAAAGATCCTGAAATTTTGGTACAACTAGAGGTGAATCTTGTTTTTGTATCCAAGTAAGCTTTGTAAAGAGATCTCACATCACAGAACTGAAAAATTTCATTGCTCCCATCTAGCGGTAATAATCTTTTATAAACCGTTATTTTTCACAATTCGATTTATTAATTGTTTATCGATCAAAAAGTAACACTTATCTAATGAAAGATCATCCAAAGGTTTCCCTTAGGTTATCTCTTTAGGCAGGCGCCATATTTCTATAGATAAACAGATGACACAAAACAAAACTGCACCTTGTTTCCAGGGTGCAGTTTGATGCTCATAGAAGCATTTAGGCTGCCTTATAATGCCAGGCTATTTGCCCTAATTGACCAACGATCTTTATAGAGTCTTTCATGGAAAGTTTGGAGCCATCTGCATGGATCCACCTCTTTAAGGGTTGTTCACAGATCAAGCTCTGAACAGTTGCCTTCCCATAGAATTTCTTCATTCTCATAAAGATCTCTACGTCGAACAACCAACGTGTTATGAATTTTTTACTGAACATTGGTTCGATCATTTCACGCTTCATGATCTTGGCACCACATTGTGTATCCTTAAAAGGCATGCCTAATATAGTTTGGATAATAAGGTTGATGGTCTTACTAATGATCTTTCGGGCCGACTCCTTCGTAATGTCAGCCCCCATTCTGTTAATTCGTGAACCACTGACAATTTTAAATTCTGAATTCTCCAAAGTATTTACCAGATCATCAAAATCCCTGAAGTCAGTGGAAAGATCCGCATCCAGATACCCCAAATAATCATATTGCGAATCCTCAGCAAGGTGCAACAATCCTTGTCTTACCGCTTCGGCCTTCCCTCCATTCTTTTCACAATCATAAATACTGATCGTGTCTTCATTACCTTTTCTCAGTTCCTCAAGCACTTCCAGGGTCTTATCCGTACTGCCATCATTTACAAAACACAAATGATACCCCAGGTTTTTAGTGGCAAATTCCTGGAATACAGTACTGGAAAGTCGCTCTTCTTCATTATAACAAGGTATCACAACGCCAACACAATATTTCTGTATCACTTGCTGGTCAGTCGTTGGCTTTGTAGAATTTGGCAACGTACAAACCCCTAAAATTCGATCGATCCGGGCGGCCATCTCATTCAGGCTCACCGGTTTTTTCATATAATCATTGATACCAAGATCAAATCCGTCTACGATGATGGATTCGTTGGTATTACCGGAGAGTACTAAAATTGGAGTATCCTGGTTTTGATGGAGCCTTATGTGCTTTACAACTTCCAAACCAGACATACCGGGCATGTTTATGTCCACTATTACAAGGTTTGGCTGAAAGCTATTATAAAGTTCAATTCCTTTTGCACCGCTATCTGCGATCTGAACTTCAAATCCCAATTCGGTTAACTTTTTTTCTACTGATAGTAAGATCAATTGCTGATCATCAATGGCTAAAATTTTCATAGGTTAAGTATTAAATTAATTTGTTTATAATGAAACTAGTTCGATTTGGTTATCTAATTTCTTTGTCAAAAGTAGATAGTTATGACTTCCAAAAAGGAGCAACCAAGACGAATGGGGATTTTCTGTAGGTCAATGGCGGTGTTCTGGCTATGGCCGATAGTAGGCCTGCATCACAATATATCTATCTTTATAATGTTATATTTTCCTACAGAAACCTTGCATGAAGCAGACAAATATCTTATTGGTTCTGGCCCTTTTGATCGGTATCGCCTTTCATGGATCTGCTCTGTTTTTCACCTTGGAATCTACCTATGACGCACTTATACACCTTTTCTTTGCGGATCATTATGCCACAAGTTGGTGGGAACCCTGGGAATACAGCTGGTATACGGGCTTTACAGTAATGGGATATCCTCCTTTGGCGCATCAATTAATGGCGCTTTTTTCATTTCTTGGAGGTCTTAAGTTTGGGCTGTATTCAGTGGCCTTATTAAGTATTGTACTATTTATAACCGGTGCCTATCGTTTTGGCCTGTTACTAACAGGAAACAGGAGAATTGCCGGGTATACCGCCCTAATGGCCGTATTTTCTTCCACCTTTATAGAAACCTTGCACATTTTTGGACAATTACCGAGCATTATTGGCCTCTCTGTATTGTTACACGCCCTTCCTGAGATCTATCAATGGATACGAACAGGAAGGTATTTCAATTTAATAACAGCGTTCTCTCTTATTGCGGTTACCGTTACATCGCATCATGTTACCCCTATTTTTGGCATGGTATTCTTTATTTTTCCCTTGATAGGCATGGCTATTATGGATGAGGCTAAAGCCAAGGTCCGGGATACAAAAAAAATTACCTTCAGGGTATTTCTTTCTTCTTTCCAAAAATTATTTTGGAGAATAGTGGGCTTTGGAATGGGTTCACTCGCACTGATTGTACTATGTATTCTTCCTTACTGGCTGAATTCAAAGGCAAATCCAATAACACAAGTGCCTATCCCTCATGGCTCACGCGATAACTTTTTGGAAGTAACCTCTTCAGGGCTGGTGTTTTTTATAATTCCCTGGGGAATATTGTTATTCATTCTTCCGTATGTTTTCTATCGCTTCTATAGTAAGCGATATCTATTTTTTGGCTTATCTATCAGTATCCTCACAATATTAGGAACCGGTGGAACTACGCCTATACCAAGGATGGTATTGGGAGAAACGGCTTTTAACATCCTTACTTTAGACCGATTTACCCTATGGGCTACGATCATGGCACTTCCCATTTTTGGTGAGTTTCTGTATCGTATCGTTGAAGGAGATCTTAAGAAAGCGCTGCAGCAGAGATTTGGACCTATGTATCATCGTATCCTTGGAGCATTCCTTGCAGCCGGAATATTATTTATGGTGGTTTTTACGATGAGCCTTGGATATTTCAGGCCCTCCCAACCTCAAAAAATTAAGATGCTTCCTATTGTAAATTTCCTGAATCAGGATATGCACGACCAGTGGAGATATCTAACCTTGGGATTTGGGGATCAAATGGCTTGGCTTTCTGCTCAGACAAAAGCCATGACGGTAGATGGCAATTATCATTCGGCACGCAGATTACCCGAATTAACGAGTAAGGCCATAGAAAGATTGGAGAATTCAAAATTCAGGGGGGTAGAAGGAATAGGATCTCTGCAGCAGTTTCTGACCATTCCCGAGAAATACAATCTTAAATACATTTTTTCCAATGATAAGTTCTATGACCCTATTCTGTATTACTGCGGCTGGCAACGCCTGCAGCAACTGGAGAATGGGATCATGGTCTGGGAACGACTTAATGTGCCTCCTTTACCGGCAATAATACCCAAAGACGATGTCCCTACCTTTCTTAAGATTATGTGGGGTATTATTCCCGTATTAACCATTCTCCTGGCATTTATTCTCAATATTCAGTTGCTGTGGATACGGGCACTGAAATCAAAGGAAATACGAATCCCGGAGTACATGAAATTGGGAATGTCCTATGATAAATTCCCACAAAAACTTATTAGGATAAATCATCTATGGGCATTGCTTATAACCGGGATATTATTTTTTGGGTTGTATCAGTTCTATCTAAACAATACGGCACAGCGATCCCCCGAAAATGTGGTAAGGGCCTATTATGATGCTATAGATTTCAAAGAATTTGAAAAAGCGCATACATATCTTGATCCATCGGGTGGGGTATCCCTTGCACAATACATGTTGGAGATCTCGGTAAATGATGGTATCCTCAGTTCATATGCCAAACTAGATTCAATAGGCGTGGAGATCATTGACAGCTCTTCTAAAAAAGCAACAGCAAAAATAAATACAGTTTGGATCACTCCTTTGGAGACCATAAAAAGACAAGAAGTACGGGAATTGGTCATGGCAGGCAATGATTGGTTCCTTGTTCCCTTACCACCACAAGCAGATATTCCCCCGGATCAGCTTTTCACTTCTAATACCACTTCTTACTTTAATCACGGAAGAAGGCGAATTACTACTCAGCAAACCCATCATGAAGATGTGTTGGAACAACCTGTACTTGAAGTACTATCCGCAAGTCTGGTAAAAAATGGATCGGAGTACGCAATCGTCGGGGAACTTCAGAATATAGACCATGTTCCGGCAGATGTGGTAATTAAAGCTAGTTTGTACAATGAGCAGGACCAGGAACTGACTTCCTACAATGCCAAGTATCATATAAAACATAAATTATTGCCTGCTGAGGTCACTTCCTTCAGGATAAACTTTGAAAGCATTGCATGGACCACCAAGGAAAGTGAAATGCCTGAGACCTTTGACCCCGATGAATTTACACCAGTTAATCTGACTGACACCCCGGCAAAGTTCAATTTGCAGATCGCAGCCAATGTGGCTATTACCGACCTGTACAAACAGGTTGCCATTCAGGATCTTACTTTAAATGATAAAAGTATGAATGGGGTGCTGTTCAATGCCGGTAACCAGGAGGTCACCATACCTCAATTATTGATCTCCTATTACGACGCTTCCAAAAACTTACTTTGGGTAGATCACAGTTTTGTTGAAGAAGGAATTCGGATACAACGGAAACAGTCATTCGACTACGTATACATGGATCTGAAGGACGTTACGGTCATCAATAGAGATATTTCAAATTGCTTTATTAACGGTCTTCCCAATGCTCAGATATCGGCAAAGGTATTTCCCAACAGAATATTATCACATCCAAAGGAACAATTGCAGGAACATAGTTCAGATGGCTTTGATTTTATTAAGATCGAACTAAATCATTTTATAGGTAATCCAAAGTAGATGAAAATTAGTGCTTACTTCATGGTTTTCTTATTAGCACTTGGATGTGCTAAAACACCTGCGGTGGTAAGTGACGTTAGTGTGATACCTATTCAAACTCCTCTCACAGCTTCAGCAGGAGATGTTATTAGCATCGGTTTTGAAGTGAACGGAGAAGGCGATCTCTATTTGATCCTTGAAAATTCCCTGGGGACCTCTGTTATCCGGGGGGATCGGGAAAAGGATGAACTTTGGTTTACCTTACCCACCCAGTTTACACAAAGAGCTGGATTCTGCAGCTGGATCTTAACCAATGGTAAGAAAGAATCTCTTTCAGGTAAAATTGAAATTTCAAGTTTAGAGCGGCCTGTACACATGGAGACCTATTTGGGACCAAGGAGTATCTATGCCGGCACGACAGACTATGCCATGCTTGTGAACATTCCAACGGATAAATTTGATAATCCTGTAAGAGAAGGGACGGCAGTGACAATAAAAAGGCAAATTCTAACTGAAAATGAAGCGTTTGAAACTACTACCAAAGATCTCATCAGTTGGAAGCGTTTGTTCGCGGTTAAGAAGTCGGGTCGGATGCTGGTTACATCTAGGGCTCCAGGGAGCAGTACCAAGGAACTTACTGTAGATATTTACCCTTCCCAGGCAAGTAATTTTGAGTTGCTTTCTAAACGTAATCATGAGTATGCAGACGGGAACCAGATCATTGTTTTCGAGACTTCTGTTATCAAGGACGTATACGGTAACACCATAAGTGATGGCACCCTGGTAACATTTCAGATTACTAATAAGCATGGTGTAAAACTCAGGACCGAAGGCACTACCATTAATGGTGTTTCCGTGGCGCAGATGCTGCACCCGGATAATGAGGAGAATTGGACGGTAGAGGCCTATGTCACCGGATCGGCAAAAAGTGAAGCAATTTCAATCGAATTTAAACCTGCAATTAAAGATTTTGACCTTCAATTCTCAGAGGATGGCAGAACTATCCTGGTGGGCCCTATCCTAAGTTTTATGGATCAGCTAAATCCAGATGGTATAGCCGTAGAGTTGAAAATCAGTAACGAAAAGGATGAGGAATTAGCAGTAAAAAGGAATGCCTCCGTAAATGGCTTTACAGAATTTGAACTGTCTGAAGAACAATTTTCAGCAGACGTTTATCAACTTGAAATTACCATTGCGGGTATTACGAAAAAACAGAGCTTGGAACTCTATGAAAAGTAAGTGGAACAAGAACATATACAGATCTTTATTGATCCTTTCCTTTCTGGGGATCAATGCCATGATAATTTATGGTATCAGTTCCGCTTGGGCCTATCTCAACTCCGGTGCGGACAAATCCTCTATCCTTCATATACAGGGAGACATAGAAGAAAACTATCTGCCCGAAGTTCAATGGGAAGAACTGGAAAATCCCGGAAGACCCATAGAAGCACAAACACTGAAAGAGATACAAAATGATTATCTGAGATCCTGGTATGTCAGAAATATTGCCCTGTCTACAAATGATCCCTACGGAATTGCTGATTATTGCACGGACAGCATGCGGATCAAAATTGAAAGGGTACTAGATCTGAACAAACAGCAAAACACATCAGTGAAACAGACAACGCTGGCCCATCATCCGTCGCTCGACTTTTATAGTGCCGATGGTAGTTTGGTAGTATTTACAGACAGGCATGTGGAAACGTATAAGGAGATCTGGCAGAATGAACAGTTACTCTTAAAAAAGAAGGACACTAGTTCTTATAAAGTTCTGATGCTGTTGGAAGACGGTTTTTGGAGAATAAGACATATGGTTGAAATAGAAGAGCCGACAAAAAAGGATTCTACAACTTCAAAAAAGAATTCTTCTCAGTTCGAAATTTCAAAAATAAAAGGGCTCAATTACTATCCCGGTAAAGGTGCCTGGGATATGTTCGGAATTAAATTCAATAAAGAGGTCATTGCGAACAACTTCGCTCAGATACGTACCATGGGTCTTAATTCGATCCGTGTATTTGTGCCATATGAGGCATTTGGGAAAGCCAGTATACCAGAGGAAAACTTGGCAAAGCTAAGAGCATTGCTAGATCTTGCGCATACTGAAAGGCTCAAGGTCCTGGTCACCTTGTTCGATTTTTACGGGGATTATGATATTATGGATTGGACCTTAACACAAAGGCATGCCGGGACCATCGTAAAAGCCCTCAAAGATCATCCGGCCCTTTTGGGATGGGACCTGAAAAATGAACCTGATCTAGATTTTGATTCGAGAGGTAAAGAAAGGGTATTGGCCTGGTTAAAAGAAATGGGTAAACAGGTTAAGAAATGGGATCCAAGTCACCCTGTTACTATTGGTTGGTCCTCTCCGGAAGCGGCAAGTTTATCAGGAGAAGTGGTCGATTTTGTTTCTTTCCATTATTATCAGGACCCCAACGATTTTTTAACCAAATACGGGGCTTTAAAAGGCAGGGTAGGGGATACTCCTATTTTGTTGGGAGAGTATGGATATTCATCCTACAGTGGTATTTGGAATGCATTTTTGGGATCGGAAAGAAATCAGGCTGATTATTATAGGGAAATGCAACAGTATTTGAATGATGAAGGAATACCATTTTTGTTCTGGACCCTTTATGATTTTGATGAGATTCCAAACTCGGTGGTTGGCAGACTACCATGGAGAAAACAACGACAAAAATATTTTGGTGCCATTACTACAGATGGCAGGGAGAAACCTTCTTACCGGCACCTGGATCAAAGCTCTAAAAAATGAAAGGAGCACAGTAACCACGCTGCACTCCTCTCTGCTTAACCTAACCAAAAAATAGTTATACTTCTTCCTTGATGGTCTTCTTTTCTCCCACAAGATTCGGGGAAAAATCAGGTAAGTTCTTATATTTTATCGCTTTAAAATAATCCGTATACATTTGAGTGATCGTTGACATAGGCAAGGAACAGGCTGCATTATAATTGGTTTTTCCCAAATGGATCCTATGTGAATCACTAAGCAGAATATTTTCAATCGCATCGGCTAAAGATCCGGTATTATCCGGTTCAAAGAATTCACCTTTATATCCTTCTTCACGGACCAGGACACCAAGATCTCCTAGGTCTGGTAGTGCTACAGCTTTTCCGTAGCTACCTGCCTGGTGTAATACTCCAGAACTACCCGTGG
>JABDQS010000186.1 GCA_013042125.1 Eudoraea sp. | reverse complement strand
GCTATGTTGGCTGAAGGATTGCCGGACTTATCCCAGTAATTCCATGGAACGGTATTCATAACGGAAGCTGCGTAAAGAGTTTGCACATTAGCGTCGTTGGGAAACTGTTCTAAAACCTTTTCCATCGCCTTCATATACGCCATGTTAAGCTCGGCAACATCTGTTGTTAGATCAGTACTGTACCTGTGAGTTAAAGCTTCAATTAAGGCCTGTTCCATAGGTGTTGCCTTTGAAATCCACTTCATGGCTTTCGCCATGGCTTCATTGTATTTAATTTTCCGTTCTTCAAGCGGTAGGGGGTCATTTATGTTCGGGCCCAATGCATATGCCTGACCCCAATACGTCATGGGGGCGCCAGGGTCTAACCTTGAAGCCTCCATAAATGGTCGATGGGCCTCAGCATGATTAAAAGCATAGGTTAGTCTCAATCCCTGATTAAAAAATTCCTGTGCCCTGGGATTGGAAGTTGTAATAGTAAAATTGAGCGTTCCTAAATTTTCAAAAAGCGGTGAAATTTGTTGAGTCGTATCTATATCTTCCAGTAAAAATTTTGCTACAGTACATTTAATAGCACCAAAAGATGCTTTTTGTGAAGGATCTTTGACAGTTTCTTTGGGCAATATAAAATACAGGCATACTAAGAATCCTGCGATCAGGACGGTGAATTTTACTTTAGTGCTCATAATAGTTATTTTGGTTGGTGGTTATGAATTCATGCTATATTCATGATATAGAGCTACTTAAGGTACGAAATATTTAGCTACGGGCTGCTTTTCTTTATATATTCTACGTATTTTTTACACATTGCTTCTGTCGTTTTTTCGAAATCTGAATTATCAATCTGGACTTGATTTAGAAAACCATGCAGAAGGTAAAAAAGTTTATTCCGTAAGGCTGATCAATTTTTGCAGATGTATATCCATAGAATTAAATGTCCTGGCTAACTTCAGGATCTGCTCCTGTGCTTCTTTCCAATCCTTCTGTTCAACAGCTTCGCGAACTCCGGGTAATGTTTTAACCCCATAGCCGGTATAAAATCCGGGGGCGTATAGCTGATGCCTGAACCAGGATCTCCTTGGCAGGCCACTAACATCTGTAAGTACTTGTTCCGTTCCTTGCATTGCCTTATTTAAGGCCTCTTTTTTACTTAAGGGTAACCCTTCTACGGAAACTGCTTCAAAGGCTGTGATACTGCTAGAGAGTTTAGCCAGACTATTTTGGATCGGTGAGAAATCTATAAAGGGAATGGCTTCCTTCGCTGTCGGTTTTACAAATACTTTTCGCGGATCGGCAGCCAGCTCAAAGGCATTTTTTGAAACCAAAGAATTGTGTTTCTCAACATCTTTGCGCATTTTCTCCGTTTCATCCATTATCTCTTTTAAATATTCAGAAACGGTGGCATGCCATTGTGTAAACTCCAAAGGAAGCACATCGGCATTGGCAAGTCGCAGTACGATCCTGCCCGCTGCATTAGCCAGCGCAATTCCATAGGCAAATTCAGGATCTTTAAATCGTTTGTAATGCGGATAGGTATCATAGATAGTATGATATTCCCCGCCTGCATTTTCCCCTCCAAATCCTATGTTCAAAGAGGCAATACCCGCATGTTGAATAAAGGGGGTATAATCCGAGCCGGATCCCAAAGCACTTAAGCTAAACGTACCGGGGCCGCCATTAACTAATTGTCTCGCAATTCCTCGCTCTTTGATTGAAACACCGGTTTGCGGATCTATTACAATATCGGCCACTTCAGTAACCATGGCTTGCAAGGTATGCGATCCGCCGGCACGGAAAAAACCTCGCCCGTTCCCATCCGTATTTATATAGGCCACTAATTTTTCCTGTAATTCTTTTTCATGATCTTCCACCCACTCTGTAGATCCTATCAGGCCGGGTTCTTCAGCATCCCATGCACCATACACAATAGTTCGTTTGGGACGTTGGCCTTTCTTAGCCAATTCTCCAACTACCCTGGCTTCTTCCATCAACGCGATCATCCCGCTGACGGGGTCATTGGCACCATGAACCCAGGCGTCGTGATGGTTGCCACGCATCACCCATTGGTCAGGATATTCAGACCCCTTGAGGGTTGCAATTACATTATGGGCAGGGGTTAGTTGCCAGTCGAATTCAAGTTTCAAATGTACCTTAGCCGGGCCGGGACCTATGTGATAGGTAATAGGTAGTCCACCTTTCCAGGAATCTGGGGCCACCGGACCTTTCAAGGCTTCAAGCAAAGGCTGAGCATCTTCATAGGAGATAGGCAAAACAGGTATTTTGGTGATCGTTGGGGCATCCTTCCTATCCAGTCGTTTTGCGTCTTTGGTAGCTCCATATCCGGGAGTAAGCACGTCACCGGGGTATAATGGCATATCCATTACAGAGCCTCTTTGTACGCCCGTCTTATTTTTAAAGGCTCCTTCAGGATACACATCACCTCGTACATAACCGTCATCTTCAGGATCTGAATAAATAATACATCCGATAGCCCCTTTTTCTGCAGCCAGTTTTGGTTTAATCCCACGCCAGGAACCGTAATATTTTGCAATGACGATCTTTCCTTTTACGTCGATCCCTAATTTTTCTAATTCTTCGTAATCCTTTGGAATTCCATAATTAACAAAAACAAGCTCTGCCTCTACATCGCCATCTGTAGAAAAAGCATTGTAGCTCGGTAAAAGAGCTTCCCCTTGAGCGGTATACGGATCCCCCTCTACAGCAACAGCGGTAAGCTTGGCTTTGTAGGAAGCCGGACTCACCAATTCCAATTCACGGATGGTTGGGTAGGGAAATAAAATGTGATAGGTCTCTATCCTGGAATCATATCCCCAGGATTTGAATTGTGCAGCCATCCATTCTGCATTTTCTCTCCCGTACTCAGTACCTACCCAGTGTGGTTCGGCAGCCATTTTCTGCATCCAGGCATCCAGATTTTTTGCAGAGAGTTTTGCTTCAAAAGAAGCCTCCAATTCTAACTGTTTTTCGATGTTTTCAGGAGTAAATCCGGTAATTGATTGGGAATACAAATTCCCGCAAAAAATGATAAAAAGAGATAAAAGTAAATTTCGTTTACGCATCGGATAAATTTTTAGTGAAGATAGCTATTTAGAGAATTAATAAGTATTACGTCTGATAGTTGTTACCCACAATTGATTATTGAGTTATTTAAGTTAAAACCAGGCTTGATCTAACAATAGGATAGCACGCAACAGTACGTTGGCTCCGTTTGCCATATCTTCCGGGGAGGTGTATTCCTTTGGAGAATGACTAATACCTCCGAGACTCGGAACAAAGATCATTCCTACCGGAGTTATCCGAGCCATATCCTGGGCGTCATGTCCGGCGCCGCTTTGCATTTGTTTTGTACTCAAATTCAAATCCCCGGCCGCTTCAGTTATGATCTTTTGAATTCTTGGATCCGTAAGGGCAGGTGCAGACGTGGCATCAATAGGGGTAAATGTAAAGGTGGTTCCCATTTCTTTTTCGATCTCTATGGCTCTGCTTTTCATGCCCTCGAACAGCTGCTCTATTTTCTCAGATGAAAGATCACGGATCTCCAGACTTAGTTGCACCTCCCCTGGAATTACATTGGGCGCACCGGGGAAAGCCGAGATACGCCCTACGGTCCCTACCTGTTTTCCCTCAAAACTTTTAGTGACCTCATTAACTGCCAAAATAAATTTTGATGCGGCTAGTAAAGCGTCATTTCTCATAGACATAGGGGTGGTACCTGCGTGATTTGCAAATCCTTTGATATTGACATCCCACCATTTTATTCCAACGAT
Source organism: Eudoraea sp. (assembly GCA_013042125.1). Lineage (GTDB taxonomy): Bacteria > Bacteroidota > Bacteroidia > Flavobacteriales > Flavobacteriaceae > Muriicola. Next base: position 1,622 of record JABDQS010000186.1, on the reverse strand, counting down.
CCCTTCTACTACGCCAATATCTATTTGCTCCCTGTCCAGTATTCCGCCTTGTTCAATATGAAGTTCCAGGAAGGCCGTTAGGGCATCTTCAGAACGCTCAACCTCAGGAATCCGGGTAGCATTTCCCCCCAGCCTGTTGATCCCTTGCTCCATAGAATACCCGGTACTGTTTACAACATTAAGGGCTTCCTGCTTTAATTCTCCGACCAATGCTCTGCTTCCCATAACACCACCTTCCTCATTCGAAAAAATAAAGACCTCAAGGGGATGCTCGGTTTGTATCTTAGCATCATTCAAAGTCCTAATGACCTCAATGGCAGCCAGTGAACCAACACAACCATCATAGTTTCCCCCATTTGGGACCATATCAATATGGGAACCGAAGCCTATAGGTTTTAAATAGCGGTCCCTCCCTGCTCTTTTTCCAATAATATTTCCGGCAAAGTCAACACTGACCTCAAGTCCTGAAACCTGCATCAGCGAAATAATATAGGCACGGCCCTCCAGATCAGCATCGCTAAATGCCACACGGTTGGTTTCTCCGTTCTCCATCATACCGTACTTTGCCAGTGTAAGAATGGTATTTTCCAATCGATCCTGATCCACCTCCGGGATCTCCTGAGCTGAACTATAAAAACTTAAATAAAAACAGAAAAGACAAAATAAGCAGCTTGTTCTCATGACAGGGGAATTTGTAACAAGATATAAAACTTCTGGAAAGGCGCCTTGTGAAAATTCTCTATTTGAGAACGATTTTGTCTATCTCTAGCTTGAATTCCTCTGCTTTTTTATTTCCGATCAAAAAGGCCACTTCTTCGATCTGTTCCCCGGGAAAGGATGGCATATTTAAGAGCCGCCCCCTGAACTGAGGGATCATTTTTTCGAACGGTATGGTAATGGTCTCCCAATTACCGTTGGTCTTGATATTGACAGCATAATTAAAATAATCTGAGGCATTGGTTTTAAGTCTAACCTGATAGTTCTTGCCATCACCTTTCAGACGAACAACCAGGGAGTTGTATTTCTTTGTATCCAGGGCAGTCAAGCGGTATTGCACCAGCGAAAAACCGCCGTTATTTTCCAGAGAAACAGAACCGCGAAATAGGCCATGACCTTCTTCATTAATTGAAAATTGACCTTTTGAAAGTCCGCCCATAACTCCGTCATTGACCACGGTCCAGGAGCTGATATCAGCATCCCGGGAGAATTCAAATAGCGTATAAATATCTTGCATCAGAAAAAGAATGAATATAATAACAATGTATCTCATTAGGAATAATCTGTTTTAATGATCTCCCGAATACCCTCCAAATAGGAGGTAGCCGAAATTCCAAATCGCTTTTCAAATTTATCACTTTTGAAAACATAGTCGCGGTCGTATTGATAAAGCATTTCCACAGTTTCTTTCATAATTGGCATAAAGATCCCCATAAATTGAACCATCCATTTTGGAACGGTCCTGTATTTTGCCGGAACATTCATTTCATTTCCAATTGCATAGATCCATTCTTTTCCGGTCATGGGCTTTGGCGCTGTAGGCAAGTGCCATACCTGGTTGTAGGCATCTTCGGTATTCCCCAGCAGTGCCGTTGCTTTAGCAGCATCTGGCACATAGGTAAAGG
>JABDQS010000185.1 GCA_013042125.1 Eudoraea sp. | reverse complement strand
AGTCGCTACCGGCCGCGGCTAAAAACTGTTCAGCTTCTCTTAAATTACTTGTCATGATGGCCGAAGACAATCCTTGCACCACTCCATTCTGAAGGGCGATAGCATCCTCAACGTCTCCGGAATAGGACAGCAGATACAGAATAGGAGCAAAAGTTTCGTGTTGTACAATGCTGAACGAATTTTTAGCTTCCGCGATCGCAGGTTTTACATAACACCCACTTTCATATCCCTCACCCTGAAGAACACCACCTTCTACCAAAAGGGAGCCTCCCTGTGCCACTACTTCCTCAAGTGCATTTTGGTAAGCTGCAACGGCGTCCTTATCAATAAGAGGTCCTACATGGTTAGATTCGTCAAGGGGGTTTCCAATGCGTAATTGCGCATAGGCATCAACCAGAGCTTCTTTTACTTGTTGGTAAATAGATTCGTGTATGATCAGTCTTCTCGTGGACGTACAGCGTTGCCCTGCAGTCCCTACTGCTCCGAATACGGCGCCAATGACCGTCATTTTAATATCCGCATTTGGGGTTACTATGATGGCGTTATTCCCTCCCAATTCCAACAGGGATTTACCCAATCTACTCCCAACAGCCTGAGCAACAATCTTACCCATACGGATAGATCCTGTAGCAGAGATCAGCGGAATTCGCTGATCATGGGTCATATATTCTCCCACCTTATAATCTCCATTTATTAGACAAGAAATACCCTCCGGAAGGCCATTCTCTTTCAGTACATCTGCAATGATATGCTGACATGCTATTCCGCAAAGTGGAGTTTTTTCAGAGGGTTTCCACACACAAACGTCCCCACATACCCAGGCAAGTGCTGTATTCCATGCCCATACGGCTACCGGGAAATTAAAAGCAGAAATGATCCCTACCACACCAAGTGGATGGTACTGCTCGTACATTCTATGTCCCGGTCGTTCAGAGTGCATGGTAAGTCCGTGTAATTGTCGGGATAATCCAACTGCGAAATCACAGATATCTATCATTTCCTGAACTTCACCAAGACCTTCCTGATACGATTTTCCCATTTCGTAGGAGACGAGTTTCCCCAGGGGTTCCTTTAATTCGCGTAAGCGCAGACCAAACTGCCTGACTATCTCACCGCGTTGCGGAGCCGGTTTTTGCCTCCATATTTTAAAAGCTGATGTCGCTGCCGCCATTGCCTTGTCGTAGTCTTCTTTGGAAGTGGTCTTTACACTGGCAATTCTACCTCCATCTACAGGGGAATAAGAATCTAAAGTTTCTCCTGAAGAAAAGAAATGTGAGCCTGTGGAAGTACCCTCATTGAGATCTTTGATACTAAGTGCTTTAAGGGCCTTTTGGATCCCTGAATCAACCGTAACCGTTGCCATTATTTTATGTTTTTATAAAGATTAGTAGACTGTTGGGCAAAGCTACGAATATTTCGAATCTTGCCAGTGCGATTATCACAATTCCCTGGTAAAGAAAATTTACTATATGTGTAATAGTACAAGTGCTACAAGTGCGGGCAGTGCCTGTACAAAAAAGATCTTTTTTGAGACCGTAAATGCACCATAAATGCCTGCGATTATCACACAACTAAGAAAGAATATAGATACATTGATCTGCCAGTGAGCATCTTCAATAAAAAACGTCCAGATCAATCCTGCCGCGAGGAAACCATTATACAATCCCTGGTTTGCTGCCATGGACCTTGTAGGTTCAAAAAGATCTTTCGGAAAACCTCTGAAAACCTTAGGGGCCCTGCTTGTCCAGGCAAACATTTCGAGCCATAGGAAATACAGGTGAAGGAACGCGGTAAAACCTATGAGTATCTTTATTAATAATGCCATAGTAAATGGATTTTACTTAATTTTCTTTAGCCACAAACCTTGGATCTGACTTCATGATGGTTCCACAATTGTCGCAGGTTCTTAAAGACCTGGAACCATAAAAATGCTTAAAGTGTTTTAAAAAGTCCTGTTCAATATCTTCAAGGGTAAAATATACCTCGTATAGTTTGTGATTGCAACTATCACAAAACCAGAGCAATCCGTCTTTTGCATGTAGTTCTGTACGCTTTCGTTCGATCACAAGGCCTATAGAGCCGGCATGTCTAACGGGTGAATGGGGAACTTTCGCCGGATGCAGATACATATCCCCGGGCCCCAGTTTCATCGTTTTTTTCTTTCCTTCCTCTTGTACCAAGACCTCAATGCTTCCTTCTAACTGATAAAAAAGCTCTTCAGTTTCATTGTAGTGATAGTCCTTTCGTGCATTTGGGCCCGCCACGATCATTACGATATAATCGCCTGCATCTTTGTATAGATTCTTATTTCCTACGGGGGGTTTAAGCAGATCCCGATTTTCCTCTATCCATTTAGGGAGATTAAAAGGAGGTTGTATGGCCATACTAGAATTTTAAATATCAGAAGGGTGAACGGCAACTTGCCGCTACTCAAAAATAAGAAAAGTAAATGGTATTCCCGCCCCTATTTAAAGAAGAGCTGAGTATAGAAATAATCCCCGGCTGCACTAATTTTCACACTAATGGCCGTGTGTGTAAAGTCGGCCTCCATGGTGCTCTTGTGATTAGGACTCTCCAACCAACCCTGAAAAGCAGCTGCCGCCGTGGAATAGTCCCTGGCAACATTTTCCGCTATTTCTTTAGCATTGGTTTCAGCTGCAATTTTAGAAGCACGTGAGCTGAAATTATCATGACTAAGCGTGCCCTTCGAGATCATGTAATCCGTATGGAGGTTAGCGTGTTCATAAGCCAGAGCACTAAATTCTAAAGGAGTGGCACCAAGCGAATTTCTGTGGGCATTGACTATGTCGAGCAGTTCCTGTTCAACAACTACCATATTTGCAGCAATAGGAATTACCTCGCTATCAACAGATTCTTTGCTACAAGAAACTATCAACAGGAGTCCGAAAGCTATAATAGCTGTATGCAGACTTCTTTTCATATAGTGTTACTCGCAAGCAGGCAAGGAAGAAGTGGGGGTTCTCGTATACTTCAATTCTAAAGAACTGAAGCATGTAATAATACTAAAAATGATTTAAGGAACGTCTTAAATGAAGGATTTATTCGATGAAATGCATCTCATGCAAGGCCGGAGCATTTTCAATGGCCAAAACAGGACAGGAATAATGAAAATTATGACGAGTTTAGTTTGCACTTTCATCCTTATCCGCATCCGATTTAATAACGGCACTAAAGACAAGATCGCCAATATTGCGAATGGGTTCAAAGAGTACTGATTCAGACTTGGTATCCTCATTGATCAGCTTAAGATTTTTATTGACACTCTCCAGGAAGATCAAAAAGGCTCCTAAAATGATGGCCACTTTAAGGACACCAAATAGCCCCCCTGCAATTTTATTCAGCAGTCCCAACATGGCAAATTCAGCAATTTTTGTCAACAATTTCCCGGCCATGACCACCACAATCACGATAATAAAAAAGGTAATTATAAAGGAAAGAAGACTCATGGTACGCTCATTCCAATCCCAATTAGATGCCAGGTAATTTCCAACGATATATGAAAAATGAATGGCCCCGTAAAGGCCCGCTATCAGTGCTACAATGGAGGCAAGCTCTACAAGAAGACCATTTTGTACTCCTTTAAACAGACCATACAGCAGTAATAAGCCCAGGACAATATCAATAAAACTCACAAGGTGGTGTTTTGTACAAAGATAGAACTTTGATTTGTACCTTTGAATCTTCAGTTTTACATCAATGTACCGCAGAGAAGAGTAGAATAAATGGCCAGAGACAATATACTTAAGGAACAATGGGAACTGTTGGTTCAGAAACTATCTTCCCAATTTTCGGATGGAGATCCATTAGACCTCGATGCCATTATTTATTTGGTAGGGGTTCAGGAATTGGGTCAGTACCACAGGAAATACAAAAAAGACGAGAAGATCAACCTGATGCATATTGCCATCTGCCGGTTACTGGAACCGTATGGCTATTACGAGTTTGAATTCTTCGATGAGCATGGCTGGCCACATTACAAAATAAAAGAATCCTTACCCCCTTTGAAGGCTGGAGAACAATCGGTCCTGATGAAAGAAGCCATAGTAGGGTATTTCCTGGAGAAAGAGTATATCCAATGAAAAAGCAACCCCCATACTACGCCGTCATATTCACCACCGTGAGGAAAGAGGGGGATCATGGCTATGATGAGATGGCTGTTAAAATGGAAGCTCTGGCAGAGAAACAACCGGGCTTTCTTGGCTTTGAAACCGCCAGAAGTGAGATCGGCATCAGCGTAAGTTACTGGAAGAGCCTTGAAGCTATCAAACAATGGAAAAACAATAGCGAACATCTCCTGGCTCAGAAGAAAGGAAAGGAAATGTGGTATCAATGGTATAAATTACGTATTTGCCTGGTGGAAAGGGAATACGAGTTTGGTCAATATTAGAAAACAAGACGTAAAACTCACTAATTTTGTGCTCCATTTGCGATATTCTATTTTTGTCTAAGTTTTTAAGCAGCGTTACTTCCTATGAAAAATTCAATTCCTTTTTCTAATCTGAACAGAACAACTACCGTTGAAAAAATTGTAAAGCAGCAATTTGACCTAGTGGTGATAGGGGGAGGAATTACAGGTGGAGGCATCGCTCTCGATGCTGCATCTCGCGGATTAAAAGTACTATTGTTGGAGAAAGGCGATTTTGCCTCCGGGACAAGTAGTAAATCTACCAAGCTTATTCACGGAGGCCTGCGATATCTGAAACAATTTGATTTCTGGCTGGTAAAGGAAGTAGGATCCGAAAGAGCTATAGTTCATAAATTAGCTCCTCACCTGGTGCTTCCTGAAAAAATGCTGCTTCCTTTAATTGAGGGTGGCTCCTACGGAAAATGGCTCACTTCTGTTGGTCTCAAGGTCTATGACATCTTAGCACAGGTCTCAGGAGATGATAAACGGAAAATGCTTGAGAAAAAGGAGGCAATGGCCCTGGAACCACTGCTGCCGAAAAAAAAGGTTAAAGGAGCCGGCTATTACGCAGAATATCGTACAGATGACGCCCGGCTAACCCTGGAGAACATCAAAACCAGTTTGCAATACGGGGCGGAAGCACTCAATTATGCAGAGGTTACCAACTTTATTTACAAGGGAGATAGCGTAAAGGGAGTGGTTGTGAAAGATCACATTACCGGTGATGAGTTTTCGATAAATTCAAATTATGTGGTAAGCGCTGCCGGGCCATGGGTAGATGAACTTAGGAGCATTAACAATTCAAAAAAAGGAAAACGTTTACATCTTACCAAAGGGGTCCATGTAGTGTTTCCGCATCACAAATTACCGGTGAAACAATCGGTGTATTTCGATGTTCCGGATGGGAGAATGATATTTGCCATACCCAGGGGAAAGGTTACATACGTGGGGACCACAGATACCAATTACAATCTGGACAAGGACACGGTAGAGACCGATATGGCCGATGCCATTTATCTTATTGCCGCTGTCAATAATATGTTCCCGGATATTAACTTGGAAATGGAGGATATTGAATCTTCCTGGGCGGGGTTGCGACCCCTTATCCACGAAGAGGGAAAATCTACTTCCGAACTCTCACGTAAGGATGAGATCTTCACCTCAGAGACCGGACTAATTAGCATCGCCGGAGGAAAATTAACTGGCTACAGGAAAATGGCCGAGCGCGTCGTGAACAGGATCGTAAAAAAAATGAATGAGGAAGAAGGGGTGGATGTACCAGATTGCCTTACAGAAAATATAGCGCTCTGCGGTAGTGAATTCAAGAAATACAAAGAAGTAAAAAAATATATTGCAGCGATTTATGAGCGGATCAAGGCTGATGGTTTCACCAAGTATGACGCCTGGTATCTTGTTACCAATTACGGAGTTCAAACAGAAGCTATTCTGGACCTCTATCAAAACAGGAAAGAGAAAGACAATGAGGTTCGCATGGCCCTTTCAGAATTGGAGTTCAGTATTGCCTATGAAATGGTACAATCGCCAATGGACTTTTTTATAAGAAGAACGGGGAGGCTGTATTTCGATATTCATAGTGTACGCAAACTGATGATCCCGGTAAGTGAGGAATTACGGAAAGTCTTTAAAGCAAACGATGAGAAAGTGAAGGAATGGAAAGAAGTGCTGGAAACCGACATAAGATCCCATTCCGATTTTTCGCTGGAAAGAATTTGAGCGGAAACATCCATTAATTTCCCTTAGTCTAATTGGTCTGCAAGTTTTTTAAATGTCTTTCTGGCATTCTCTTTTTGATAGAGCACATCGTAAACGGCATCAATGATAGGGGAACGCATTTTTCTTTTAAATGTGTTCTTTAATTTATAAGCACTTTTGGTTGCGTAGTAGCCTTCGGCCACCATATTCATTTCCATCATGGCACTTTTTACGGTGTACCCTTTACCGATCATATTTCCAAACATGCGATTGCGGCTGAAAGTAGAATATCCTGTCACCAGCAGGTCCCCGAGGTACGCAGAATTATTGATGTTGCGTTTCATCTTGTGCACTCTGTTGATATAACGCTTCATTTCACGAATGGCGTTGCTCATCAAAACACTTTGAAAATTATCACCGTATCCAAGGCCATGTGCTATACCTGCTGCAAGGGCATAGATATTCTTCAACATGGCGGCATATTCTGTGCCAATGATATCATCGGAGATATTTGTTTTTATATAATCACTGTTAAGGTTTCCGGCCACCTTCTTGGCCTTTTCTTTATCAGCGCAGGCGATAGTGAGATAGGACAGTCGCTCCAGAGCAACTTCCTCTGCATGACAGGGTCCGGTGATGACCCCAATATTTTCAAATGGGATTTTGTATTTCTCGTGAATATGCTCTCCTACGATCATTCCGGTTTCAGGAACGATCCCTTTGATCGCGGAAAAGATGATCTTATCCGTCAGCGAAACAGTAAGTTTCTGTAATTCGCTTTCTAAAAAGGCAGATGGTATGGCAAATATCAGGATATCTGCCTCCCGGACAGCAGTATCTATAGCATCAGTAAGCGTTAATTGTTCCAGATTGAACTCAACTGAAGTAAGATAATTAGGATTGTGTTTTTCCTTTTTTATAAATGCAATGGCCTCCGAACTGCGCATATACCAGATGACATTAGAGAGGTTTTCGGTAAGCATTTTTACGATAGCTGTCGCCCAGCTCCCGCCTCCTAATACTGCAAAGCGTATGTCTTTTTTCATGAATTGATCTTCTCTTAGCAAATGTAATTAAAAACCGATAGCTAATAAAAGACTGATAATCAGCACTATAAAACAAATGGCACGATGCTTGTTTTATAGGGTATAAGAACCATAAAAAAGTACATCATGAAAAAAATTACACTACTCGGTACAGCAACCTTGCTGATGATGCTTCTAAGTAGCTGTTACACAGAGGTGATCCTGGAAGACGTCTTTGTGGAGGATACTACTTTGCAAACCAGGCAACTTTTACAGGCATATGATCTCTGGTATGTAGATATTAATGCAACAGAGGGACTGGGGGAGGTACCTTTTCTGCAACGCGCCTTCACCTTGTCTTTTACAAATGGGCTGCTCTACGCCAATAACAATATTTCCGGGATAGGTAAAACAGGAAACGGTCTGGGTATCAGGGTAGGATATTTTGATGCCGGTAGTGGTCTTCTTGAGATCGATCATGATGTGGACGGACTATGGATCTTTGATGTATATCAGGTAAATTCAAGAACGCTGGAATTATATGACAGGCGCTCCAATACTTCCTATTTTGTTGATGGATACCAAAGAGGAAGTTTTGACTATGACAGGGTGTTTTATGAGAATATAGAATATCTCCTTCAGGAATACGATGTTTGGGAGAAAACCTATGTAAGTGAGACAGGCGCCATCAATGACTTTGATGAGGAGAACTATCTGCAATTTTATGAGGACAATGGAGGTACTATCTTCAGGTCATCAATTGATCCAATTGGTACCCCGCTCAATGGCTTATTATGGGATTACGAAGGGTTCTATGAAGTGTATGATGTACAAAATGACGAAACACTTAAAACGCTAACACTCGATTATGATTTTATGGGCAATGATTATTTTGAGCTATACGTCATTGATGACAGGACCATAGAGTTATATCATCCGGATAGCGGTACCGTATATGAATTTCAGGGAAGAGGATATATTCAATTCCTGAAATCGGGTTCATCAAGTACAGCTAAAAAACGGGCGAAGACCAAAAATCCGATCATGAATGTGGTTCGTAAGCGTAAGTAAACACACTATTTTATGATAGCATAGCAGAAGATATATTTTTGGTAGGTTATTTTATTAGAAGCCGCCCCTCCATAACGGAACGGGGCGGTTTTTTCTTTCCTACAAGGGGGAATTTCAGTATCTTATGGTGTTAAATCCCTATAGCAATATCTTTATGGATTCCAAGTACAACATTGAAATGGGCAATAAGGGACATGCCGAAATTCCCGGTAACCCATCAACTGCCACCAGTAGTTCAAAAAAACTAAATGACAGATCTAACGGAAGACCATTGCGCGTATTGAGTGATGATGACTGGGCATTTTGGATCCATAATGGATATATCGTGGTAAAAAATGCGGTCTCCAAAGAACAAGCTAAAGCTACAGCTGATTTTCTTTGGGAATTTGATGAGAAGGATCCTGATGACCCTGAGACCTGGTATGTTCCCCCAAGGGCAGAAATGCAAATGAAAGAACTTACAGGCACCGGTATGGTTGAAGTGTACAACAATCAGCACCTTTGGAATAACAGACAGGAACAACGTGTCTATGATGCGTTTGTAGATGTTTGGGGAACGGAAAAATTATGGGTAACCATAGACCGGGCAAACCTCAATTTCCCACAACGCCCCGGTTTTGAGCGCAAAGGATTTATCCATTGGGATTACGATCCGGAGACAAAGCCGCAGAATGTACAAGGGGTGCTTGCCCTGGCAGATCAGACAGATGAAAACATGGGAGGATTTCAATGTATACCGTGGCTGTATAGAAATTATGATTCCTGGAAACTGGGACAACCAAAGGACAGGGATCGCTTTCAACCAGACATATCCGATTTGGAGGATAAGATCGTAAAAGTGAAATTGGAAGCTGGTGATCTTTTGATCTTTAATAGTACGGAACCCCATGGTATACGGCCCAACAGATCAAAGAACAAAGTGCGCATTGCCCAATATATTTCAATGATGCCGGCAGAACCCGAGAATAAGGCACTATTGGCGTGGCGGATCAATTCCTGGAAGAACAAGGTGGCCCCTGAAGGCTATGCTTTCCCGGGAGACCCTCGAAACTGGGAACAGGAAAAGTATGAAACTGCTAAATTATCCTCTCTTGGAGAACGATTATTAGGATTATCGCCCTGGTAGTTTACCAAATCCATAATTATTTCCGTTTGTAAGGTTGCCTGTCTATTTTATGGTATTTTTGCGCCCTTAAAACTATTGGCGTTTGAAGAAGTACCTCAACCTATTCGATTTTTCACAAGAAGTAAATTATAAAACCGAGATCCTTTCGGGTATCACTGTAGCGTTGGCTTTGGTGCCCGAGGCTATAGCATTTGCATTGATCGCAGGGCTCTCTCCCTTAACGGGCTTGTATGCCGCTTTTGTGATGGGCCTGGTTACTTCCATTTTAGGAGGTAGGCCCGGAATGATCTCTGGAGCTACAGGTGCCGTGGCGGTTGTGATCGTTGCCCTGGCCCAGCAATACGGTGTAGAATATGTTTTTGCGACAGTGGTCCTGGCTGGTATTATTCAGGTGCTGGCAGGAGTCTTACGCCTGGGGAAATTAATGAGGCTGGTACCCCATCCTGTGATCTTTGGATTTGTAAATGGCCTCGCCATTATTATCTTTCTTTCACAGTTAACTCAGTTTCAGACGTCAGATGGAGCCTGGCTTAGCGGAAATACCTTATATCTTTTTTCGGGTTTGGTCCTGCTTACCATGGTGGTCATCTGGGGCCTGCCTAAGATCAGTAAGGCGGTGCCAGCATCACTGGTAGCCATTCTGTTGGTATTCGGGATAGTATTATTCTTTGGGATCGATACGCGAACCATTGGAGATATCGCATCCATTCAAGGAGGTTTTCCTCCTTTTCATTTACCAATGGTTCCCCTAACTTTTGAGACCTTACAGATTATTTTTCCATATGCGGCTATCGTGGCCGGAGTGGGACTTATTGAAAGTCTTTTAACGCTGAACATCATAGATGAGATCACTGAGACCAGAGGTCGCGGAAACAAAGAAGCCGTGGCACAGGGCACAGCTAACATCCTTTCGGGTGTTTTCTCCGGAATGGGAGGATGTGCCATGATCGGTCAGAGTTTGATCAATACATCCAATGGAGCCCGGGCCCGACTTTCCGGTATTGTGGCGGCATTAATGTTATTGGTCTTTATTATGTTTGGAGCCGATCTAATTGAAAAAGTACCAATGGCGGCGCTTACCGGTCTTATGATCATGGTGGCCCTGGGCACATTTGAATGGGCCAGCTTACGGACATTTAGAAGAATGCCCAGGAGCGATGTTTTAGTAATGGTCCTTGTAACCCTGGTGACCGTTTTTCTTCATAACCTGGCACTTGCTGTGCTGGTAGGCGTAATTATTGCTGCCCTGGTCTTTGCCTGGGATAATGCCAAGCGTATTCGTGCCAGGAAGTACATAGATGACGATGGAATAAAGCATTATGAGATCTACGGACCCTTATTCTTTGGTTCAGTAACTCTATTTAATGAGAAGTTCGATGTGTTGAATGATCCGGATGAGGTAATAATCGACTTTCAGGAAAGCAGGATCGTAGATATGTCTGCCATAGAAGCAGTGAACAAGATCACGGAACGCTATCAAAAGGTAGGCAAAAAAATTCACCTAAAACATTTGAGCAGGGACTGTATTCAACTTCTGCAAAATGCAGATGACATCATTGAGGTTAATGTAATGGAAGATCCAACCTACAAAGTAGTTACGGATTAACCAGAAGGATCCTAACAGCTATTTATTTTGTCAGCGAATAGATGAATGCCTGGTAGGGTTCCATAGATAGTACCCTGTCCTTTAAAAAAATCTGTTCGTAGTTATTGATATAGAGCTCTTCCAGATTTTCTTTTACAGGGATCTCTACGGTAGCCACTTCCGATGAGAAGTTGAGCATTACCAACACCTTTTCCCCATTAAGTTCACGCGTATAGGCATACACTTGTTCGTGTTCCGGGATAAGCAGTTCGTACTGGCCATAGACCAAAACAGGTTCGTCTTTCCTCAATTGCACCATTTTTCTGAAATGATTAAGGCAACTCTGCGGATCGGCATTTTGGCTGGCTACATTGATGGTTTTGTAATTATCATTGACCGGAAGCCAGGGAGTACCACTGCTGAAACCGGCATGTATGGTGCTATCCCATTGCATGGGAGTACGTCCATTGTCTCTGGACGCGAACTTCAGATTTATGAGGTATTCTTCCAGATCGCCACCGTCCGTCTTTACTTTTTCATAACCGTTGATTGCGGCAATATCCTGATATTGTGATATACTGTCAAAACCAATATTTGTCATCCCGAGCTCATCTCCATAGTAGCAATACGGTGTTCCCCTCATACTGAGTATAAAAGTGTTCAGCATTTTGGTTGAGGGTGCCCTGAAATTTGGAGAATCGTTTCCAAATCTGCTTACCAACCTGGCCTGGTCGTGATTCGCCAGGAATATTGATAACCAACCTTCCTTTGCAAATTCTTTATCCCAGCGAGAAAACACTTCTTTAAAATGAGACAGGGAGTATCCCTCCGGTTTGGCAATATCTACTCCCTCGAAGGCGTAGGCCATATTTAGTTCGTTGCGATCTGCGTCTACCAACTCGTGGGCTTCCTTAAAATTTCTTCCTGCGCCCTCGGACACAGACATTACTTCGTATTTACTAAAGACCTCCTCATTCATCTCTTTGAGATATTGATGCAGCCCGTCTTGCATAGCGTAATATTGGATAAAGTTTTCCTCAAGATCATCCGGAAAAGCAGGATAAGTGGTATCCTTGGCAGCAAATTGGAAGGCGTCTAGCCTAAAGCCATCAACCCCTTTGTCTGCCCAGAACTTCATAAAATCATAGACCTCCTGCCTTAGCGTGGGATTCTCCCATTTCAGGTCGGGTTGTTGTTCAGAGAAATAATGCAGGTAATATGCATCGGTAATGGAATCGTATTTCCATGCATCCCCCTTGGCATCGAAAAGGCTGTATCTGTACGGAGGCGTTCCTTTTTCCGCCGGCCACCAATGGTAGTAATCGCGATAAGGATTATCCCTGGAACTCCTCGATTCTTTGAACCACTCATGTTGATTACTACTGTGGTTCACTACCACATCCATCACAAATTTAATATCCCGTTCATGAAGGCCTTTGAGAAGTAAATCAAAGTCGTCCATACTACCAAACTCCTTCATAATGGCCCGGTAATCACTTATATCGTAGCCATTATCTGCATTAGGGGAGCTGTAGATAGGGTTGAGCCAAACCATGGTAACGCCCAGACTCTTGATATAATCTAGTTTTTCTATGATCCCTTTTAGGTCACCAATACCATCGCCATCTGTATCCTTAAAACTTCGGGGGTACACCTGGTAAATGACCGCCTCTTTCCACCAGGATGCGTCTTCATTCAATGAATCTTTATTGGGCTTCTCTGAGCACCCAAACACAATTAATAATAGTACGCTAAAAAAGAGAATATTTTTCATAAGTGATATAGATTTGATCAGAACGGATAAACGTAAGATACTTATTTATAGTTATCTATTCTGAATTTAGTTAAACCACACTGCATAACGCTTCCTACGCAATTCCAGGGCCAGTATTTTTTCCATCTTAAGTGCTTCAACTCTGTTTGTCAAAGGCTTTATATGGTTATAGAGACTTGGACGGAGGAAGGTTCCATATTTCTCTACAATGCCGGAAGACAATTTATGGCCTTTTTTATTCCTGAAACCCGTCTTATGCTGCTCAAAACGCTCTTTCGGTGTTTTACTGGTCATGCCTACATACAGGCATTCTAAAACACCATTAAATTGTGGATTGGCGGCCCGGAATTTTGCATTTTCAGTAAAGACGCGTTTAGACAATTCTATAACGTAAATTCTGTAACTCAAATTAATGCATTTTACTTTTCAATACCTATTCTAACCTAAAAGGTTTCTATAAATTTACCTATATTTCTCGGTATGCAAATAGCACAACAAAGAAATCTCAAGTTCTTTATAAGTACACTAATTTTGTTTGTCGCATTTTTGGCTATCTTTTTTAATGCCATCGGTAAAAACGAGCTTTTTACAGTACTAAAACCCCTCACAACCATTTTAATAATACTGTTTACCGTTTTTTTCGGCATCAGGAAAAACAAGTTCTATAAATGGGTAGTAATTGCTTTGGGTTTTTGCTTGGTGGGAGATACATTGCTTCTGAAGGAAGCATACTTTATCTGGGGTCTTCTGTCTTTTTTGATAGCGCACCTGTGCTTTAGTTATAGTTTTATAAGTCTTGGAGGATTTAAGTCTTATTTAATTCCATTGCTACTCTTACTAGTATTTGGAATAGGGTATTATTGGATGCTGTATGATGGGTTGCGAGCCCTTAAAATACCTGTGCTGATCTACTTTATTGTCATTCTGTTTATGGGCTGGCAGGGGATCAGTGTTCGTATCTGGAAAAATGATCTTTCATATACATTGATCTTTATAGCCGTCCTCTTATTTATAACTTCTGATTCCTTGTTGGCATGGGCAAAATTCAAAGCACCCTTTCGTTGGGATGGAATACTCATTTTGGCAACCTACTGGATTTCTATTTTTTCAATTGGCCTGGCAACCACCATGGAAAGAACCAAACTCAATTAATATTTTGAATTATTCCCTCACCGGACTGATAAATTCGTAATTCTGGTTCTCTACAAACAAGGTTACCGTATCATTTTTGATTAAATTTAAGACATCCCATTTTTCATCAAATTGTAGCTCCTTTATATATAAATGTGGATATGAATACTTTCTATTTTCAACCTGAATTTCCTCAATCTTGTTAAACTCTCCATATTTCGAAGAAACTGCTTTAATTTTATAGGTATCTGTTTTCCATTTTGATGTTGGACTTTTTCGTACTTCTATGGTGATCACATTCTTGAGATTGCCAAAAGATCGGTAATAAACACAAGCCACATTCAAATTAGAAATGGCTTGATATTTCACATTCATAAAATCACCCCACATTTTATTAAAATCATTTCGAATATTATTGTAGGAGTAAGTAATCATATCTAGATTCCTTGATTTGCAACGGAGTTTCCCAAATCGTATATAATGATCAGGGATAGGGCAGATCACGTATTCCTTAGGATTCGGCATACTTGACTTCTCACTCGATTTACAGGCACCCAATATCAATATGAGACACAGCAAAATTGGAGTTCGCATTTTCTTTGTAATTAATTATAGAGGGCTTATTCCAAAATACTTTTCATATGACCCTTTTGCCCGGTCATTTCCCAATGCCCTAAAGAAATGGGGATGTTACCAATTGCATTCAGGGTATCCATAAACTCCCGGATCTCAAAAGGCTCTTCCTTCGTTTCTTTCATTTTTGCAAAGTCGGCCATAGCGCTTTCCAGCAAATATTTCCCTGTAATATAACTGCTTCCATATCCGGGTTGCCGCATATAGAGGTGCTGTTCAAAAAGTAACAACTCTTTTTCTGTCTTCATCCAACCCCGGGGGGTATACTCAGAATGGATGCCCCCTGCTTCTTCCATGGTCATGATATTAGCATGGGCATATAAGGATCCCAGTCCACGGGCAGCCCTTTGTGCGATCATAATGTAAACGATCTCCCTGGTCCGCGGCGAGTCATCATACAAACCTGCCTGCAGAAAAAGTTCCTCCACTGCTGTTGCGGTTCCCTCATTCCTGGAATCAAATATATTGTAAAGCAAAGGCCCCCGGCGAACTTCGCTGGCATTAGGTTTCAGATCCATACGAGCCAGTTCAAACCAGTGGTAAAAATGGGAGTAGAGTGGCCTGGGATCATAGTGTTCACCAATAGTAAAAAAATTACGACTTTCTTCAGGAATAAAATTACCCAGATGCTCTCTGAGGGCGGGTTCAAAATATTCTTTTACGGTTACTATGTTTTGTTCTTCCAGAAAGTTTAGCAGGCTTCTGGCTCCTTCATCAGCCATACGGTCATAGGCTTCGGGACTATCGGCTGCCCGGAGCGGTGGGAGGTTCCGGTTGCGGTGTTCTTCCAATTTCAGCGAGGACCAGGCTCTGGCTAATTCCCTTTTTAAGAGGAAAACTTCATCTTCCCAGTTAAGGGGCACCAAATGTACGTTTTGTAAATACCAGGTATAGTTGTCTTTCCCGATACCGGAAGGTCCGGTTTTTGAAGAAGCTACCTCTGCCAACCATTCTGCCAAAGTGTTGGTGGAAGTGATCGCCTCCTGCACTGCAGCTACTAATTCCCCATCCCTGGATACCCCTTCTTTGCTTAAGATTCTTTCCAGTGCCACGCTTTGATATTCAATTACCCGGATACCGGCTTTCCAGAGGTCTTTTGCATTCCCTGTCAGGTTTTGCCGGGCCTGTTCATTCAGTGGGGGGATGACGCTTAGGTCCGATAGAAGTTGTTCTCGTTCATCTGCGTTCAAAGGAAATGTATAGGTCCATACCTCTGTTGTCTTATGATGAGTGGGTCCCTCGTGCGCGGGAACATCCGAGCGGTATTCCCATACTGATTTGTAATAAGCCGGATCCCGTTCCCAGGGTTTCAGGATGCGGTGGTTGAAATCATAACCATTCATTTCGGCCCAGACCAGCATCCAGTCTACCTTTTGTGGGATTGGCCAGCCGGTGGTATCAATGGCTATGAGCTGTTCTTGCAGATCCTTAAAAGTGGGTTGGCGATTTTCAAAAGAAACAGCAGTATAATCTGGTGCTCCATCACGCATTGGAGGCACTTCAAAGGCCCGCCACTCTTTGAACAAACTTTCCAATGCTTTGTAGTCTGTTTTTGTTTCTAAGCGCGGGTTTACTTGCTCCTTATGATCCGCACAAGCGGTCATAAAAAAGGATAGAAGTATCAAAAACGCAAGTAGTTTTTGCTCTTTTTTCATTTGATTGTAAAAATTATATTATTTCCGTGTTGCTTTAAAGGTACCGTTGGGTTGTATCAGCATTACTTCATTGATGGAGCCATCTTCTGCTTCCAGGAATTCTACTTTAAAACCTTCAAGGATCTTAAAGGAAAATTTATGTTTTGCCGTAGCCAGCAGTTCGTATTCCGGTTGTCCGGCTACAAAAAGGTAAAGGACGTCTTCGTTCTTGATATACACCTTTATAACAGTTCCTGCCAGTTCATATTCACCCACATAGGTTTCCAGGGTTGCTTTGTCCACCTCTATGGTGGTAGGGGTGTGTTTAAATGCTATTGGGTCTTCCAGCGCTCCTTCCACTTTTATTTTTACATCCGAAATGTCGCCTCCGTCATTGGTGCTAAAATTAAAGCGCAGCGGACCTGTGTCTGTAGTATCAATCCCCGTTTCGTTTATTTCAAGGGGTTCAAACACGTCATAATGCACATGCCTTAAATAATATGTATTGAGTTTAAAGTGTGCTATCAGGGAGTCGTTCTTATTGTCTATCTGAAAACCTCCATACCCCGGATGTTCATATTTTCCTGCATACTCCTGCAAAATGTGGGAAGGCCTGGTACCTTCAATAGAACTGGAAGATTCATTGGCCTTGGCTTCTGCCTCTGCCTTTTTTGCTTTTTCCTGCCGGTCCTTAAATACTTTTGTCCAGTTCGTTCTTTCCTCCTTCAGGAAACGATCTGCCATGGTATTGCGAACCATGCCTGGTACAGCCGAGCCATTTTGGTTGGCCAGTACTACGATCCCCAAACTGTCTGACGGAAAAAAAGCAACGCTGGCTGAAAATCCATCAATATTGCCGCCGTGCTCTACGCGGTAGTGCCCCCTGTAAGAAGCCAGGAACCAACCATACCCATAATTGGCCATATGCATATCCGGAAATTCTTCATCCGGAAGTCCTCCGCTGACCACCATTTGGGAACTAATAGCCTCTTTCAGATAGGTCTCAGGGATGACCTCTTTATCTCCATTTTTCCCGTTATTTATCCAGGTCCTTACCCATTTGGTCATATCATTGACACTGCTGTTGATACTACCGGCCGGACTCATGGCAGCAATGTCATAATAATCCATTTTACTTATAATACTGTCATTCTTCAGTTCATAACCGTAGGCCGCATTTGTACTCTCCTTCATTTCCCGGATACGGGTATTAGAGCGGTTCATCCCCAAGGGCTTAAAAAAGCGCTCTTCAATATTTTCTTCCCAGGATTTTCCTGTTATCTTTTCTGCGATTACCCCTTGTGCCAGGAACATAAAATTATTGTAGTACCATTGTTTCCGAACCCCGGTAAAAGGTTTCTGGTGTTCTATTCGCATCATGAGACTATCGCGGTCGTCGGTAGGAAATAGGTACCAGGAAAAGTCGTGCCGCGGCAAGCCTGTTCGGTGACTCATCAGGTCCTTTAGAATGATCCCGTTATTCATCTCATCATTATAAAATCGCAATTCAGGGATATGTTTAGCAGGGCTATCATCAAATGTCAATTTTTCTTCCTGCCGTAATTGTCCGAGGATGGCTGAGGTGAAAGCTTTGCTACTGGAACCTATAGCGTAGAGTGTGTTGGCATCTGCTGGCACCTTATTTTCGTAGTCGCGGTATCCATATCCTTTTGCAAAAAGAATTTTGTCGCCTTCCACTACGGCAACCGAAAATCCGGGAGCTTTGGTAGCTTCCAATATGGCATTGAGTTCTTTGTCGACTCCATTTAGTCGCCTGTCTTGTTGTGAAAATGAAATAGCGATGATACAGACCGTAAAAAGCGGGCATAGAAATTTTATCATAATAAATTATTTGATGAGGTAAAAAGAAACTAACGGCAACCTAATTATCAGGCCTGGCTGCCCAATACTCCTATTGTTTAGATTTTTTCAATCGTTTTGCGGCTCTTTTCTCTTTGGCCGTTTTCAGGGGTTCTTTTTTTACGTTCTTCTTTGCGTCTTGTCCTTTTGCCATACTACTATCTGATTACATTTTAATTAAAGATAAGTAATTGCAAAGTGGAATTATGGTTTATTGTATCTGATATTCCACAAATAGGGTTGCATATACTTTTATAAGGCCGTTATTTATTGCAACGACATCTGAAACTCTCTCCGTCATGTAATCTGCCTCGGTATTTAATAAGACACTTTCTTCTACAATATTATCAGTTGCATGGTTTGAAGCTTTAATGGCTACATTCCCTATTTTCAGTAACTCCTTTTCTGTTTCTGGTAGTTTTAGTAATAATTCATCAGCAAGGAGATTGGCATTTTCCAAGGCAACAAGGTGGGCCTTTTTATGCAGACTATCGAGCTTGGAATGAGTAAAGGAGAGCCTGTCCAGATTAAGGTTTTTGTTTTCTAAAAGTGCGGAATAGATGTTCGCTAAAGATTCCATTGACTTTGTAGTTACCGTCATGGTTGTGACACTTTCATAGCCGATAAATATGTAGGCCCTATTTCTATAACGATACCTTTTGTCTAGTTCCACGGCAGAAGTAAGGATATCCTCTTGATGTATCCCATAACCAATAAGCTGATCTTGCAATTCATTGGACTTGTCTACCAGACATTCTTTTGAAGCCATGACAGAATTTTTCAGACACTTTAATTGTACCCGGAAGGCAGCAATATCCGGAACAGTTTCTACCTGCCCTTGAACACGAAGCAAAATGGTCTTAAATTTTGGTGGATTATCTGTGTTAGTTGTTTGACAGCTGATCATCAAAATTACGGCGAAGAAGGAAGTGAGTGTTTTCATGATGTTTCTTTTTCATAAAAACACAAAGTTTGTGCCATAGGTTATGTACCAAGACTACGACGAATAGAACTCAATACCCTTGACCACCAATTTGTTTGAATTGTTATATCCTTATTTTCTAAAGTTTTTATGGTATCCTCATATCCTTTCTTTATAAGATCGCCGATCTGCTTGGTGTCTGTACGATCAAAAGAAGACAAATCTGGCTTGATCAAAAGATCAGCATCCTCAGTTTGTAATTTGGCAGATTGTTGCATAATAAAATGAAAACTATTCATCAACACATCCAGAATATTATCCGGTTTCTGATAATTGTGGTTTGCATTAAGATCAACCCCAATAACGTATTCGGCTCCAATTTTTCTCAGGGTATTTATGGGTACATTTTCTACGATCCCGCCGTCTACTAACATTCTATCTTCGATAACTACCGGTTTGAAAATTCCCGGAATACAGGTACTTGCCATCACTGCTTTGGCGATCGGCCCTTTTTGCAGTATCACTTTCTCTCCACTGGAGGCATCAGTGGCAATGATCGCAATAGGGATCACAGAATCTTCTATATTTTTATCCCCTATGTGCTTCACGAGCAGTGCGCCAAATTTATCATTGGTAAGTAAGCTATACCTGGAAAGTGAAATACTGGTAATATCTGCCCATTTTAGCTCAGAGGTTATTTCTTTGATTTCGCTCCAATCCTTGCCAAAAGCATATAAAGCGGCCACAAACGCGCCAATGCTGGTGCCCGTGATGAATTTTATTTCGAGCCCTTTTTCCTCGATGGCTTTAAGGACACCAATATGTGCGGCTCCAAGTACGGCACCACCTCCAAGTGCTAATCCTATATTGTTCATTATTTTGAAAGTGTTAGATAGTCCATTTCTCAAAAGAAAGTTATCTTTTTTTCTTTCGGAAACCTCGGTTTTGTGAGCCTCTTTTTTTATTCCGATTAGCAAAGAATTCTTGCTTCCTCTGTTGCTTTTCCTTCTCTTTTTCTTTCCTTTCGGCTGCATTCATCGGTCGGTCTGTCTGAGGGAAAGGATGGTCCCTGACGATCTCGATCTTCTGACGGGTGAGTTTTTCGATGTCGGAGATATATTCGTTTTCTTCCGGTTCACACAGTGAGATAGAAATGCCTTGCTCTCCGGCTCTTCCACATCGCCCAATTCTGTGAACATAGGTTTCCGGCACATTGGGAATGTCGTAATTGATCACATAGCGAAGTTGGTCTATATCTATTCCACGTGCAGCAATATCTGTTGCCACCAACACTCTTTTTCTTCCATCTTTAAAATCCTTGAGTGCCCTCTGCCGCTGATTTTGAGATTTATTGCCGTGGATGGCGGCGGCTTGGATCTTTTTCTTGTGAAGGTTCCTCACGATCTTGTCTGCCCCATGCTTGGTCCTGGAAAAAAGTAATACCTGCCCCAGGTTAGGGTCTTTAAGAATATGGAATAGTAAATCTTTTTTATCAAGTCTATTAGTGGTGTATAAATATTGCTGAATGGTTTCTGCTGTGGACGAAACCGGGCTAACAGCCACCTTCTTTGGATCCCTTAAAATTTGATGAGACAAGGCCACTATACTTTTTGGCATGGTAGCGGAGAAAAATAGTGACTGCCTTTCTCGGGGCAATTTGGCTATGATCTTTTTAATGTCATGAATAAAGCCCATATCGAGCATTCTGTCTGCTTCATCGAGCACAAAATATTTTACGTCTTGCAAAGAGATAAATCCTTGATTCATTAGATCTAGCAAACGGCCGGGGGTGGCCACCAGAATATCTACCCCACCGCCTAAGGCATTTGTTTGAGAACCTTGGGAAACACCTCCAAAGATCACTGTGCTCTTACTATTGGTATACTTGCCATATCTTTTAAAACTTTCTCCTATTTGTATTGCTAGTTCCCTTGTAGGGGTTACTATCAGCGCCTGTATCTTCCGTTTTCCAGTTTTTTTCTGCTGATCGGTATGTAAATGCTGTAGCATAGGAATAGCAAAAGCGGCCGTTTTTCCGGTTCCGGTTTGTGCACTGCCTATTACATCTTCGCGATTGAGGACAAGGGGGATAGCACTTGTCTGTATGGCCGTAGGAGTTTCATAGCCTACATCCTTGATTGCTTTGAGGATGGGAGAGATCAAATTAAGGTCTTCGAATGTCATTTAATTAGGGATCAATGAGTGCTTTACAAACTAGAAGTGCTTAAATCTAAGGGAAAGTCCCCCCGACAAAAGCACTTCAGTTACTATTAATTTTATATTTCTTAAAGCGTACGCAGGTATTCAGCGAGGGCTCTGGCATCTTCCTGACTCAGGTTTTGATTTAACATTATTGCATTATTGTATTCCTTTAGTAAGGCTTTGGCGATTGGGTCTTCACGTAGCATTCCATCAGGATTCAGGATCATGTTCATGACCCATTCCGGGCTGCGGCGCTCGTACACACCCTTCATTGCAGGCCCTATCATTCTTTGATCAACCATATGGCAAGCTACACATATAGCATTGAACTGAGCTTCTCCGGCAGCGGCCATCTCGGTATCGATC
>JABDQS010000180.1 GCA_013042125.1 Eudoraea sp. | reverse complement strand
GGTAAGCACTATACTCATTTCGGTGGCCAGGGCTTGTCCTGATAAGGATTCTAAGGGTTCGCCGTTAATTAAAATTGTACCGCCTAGTTTATCCTGAACACCTCCCAAGGTTCTGAGTAAGGTAGATTTCCCAATGCCATTGATGCCAATAATAGCTGTGAATTCTCCTTGTTGAAGCGATAAATTCAGATCACTGACCACTACATGTTTTTCCCTGTGTTTCCCTGGGTAACCTATGCTTAAATTATGAATTTCAAGGGTGGACTTCATTTGATTTACAAAAGTGTTTTAGGTAGCTACATTGTTGTTAAAAAATCATTTTACGTTTTCTGACCAATAACCAGATCACTATAGGAGCCCCTACAATAGACGTTATGGCGTTTATAGGCAAGACATAAGATGAGCCAGGTAATTGAGCAATGGTGTCACATATGAGTAAGAGAATTGCCCCATAGACAATAACACCCGGAACTAATATTTTGTGGTCAGTGGTATTAAAGAGTTGCCTGGTTAGATGAGGCACAGCTAACCCAATAAAAGCTATGGGTCCTGCAAAGGCCGTAACGGAGCCAGCCAATAATCCCGTTGCAAGGATGATCAAAAATCTGGCTCTCTTGATCCTAACCCCCAGGCTTTTTGCATAATTCTCACCTAGGAGAAGGGCGTTCAAGGATTTAATAGAAAGTATGCTTAGTAAAAGGCCAAGAATGCATATCACTGTCAACAGGAACACCTGGGAGCTGCTTAAATTTCCAACGGTACCAAAGGACCAATAAATATATTGTTGAAGCTCTTCTGCTTTTGCAAAATAGGAAAGAACAGTAACTACTGCTGCCGTAATACTTCCGAACATTAGTCCTATGATCAAAAGGGCCATGGTATCTTTGACCTTCCGGGCCATCGCAATAACCGCTAGTAATACCAGAATGCTCCCAATACTGGAGGCTACGGCAAGGGAAATATCGTTCACTAAAAAAACACCCAGAGCAAATACACCACTGCCCATGATAAGAAAGGCAGCGCCCAAACTAGCTCCAGAGCTTATCCCTAAGACAAAAGGTCCTGCTAAAGGGTTTCGGAACAAGGTTTGCATCAAGAGGCCGCTTAAAGAAAGGCCACTTCCAACGAGTATTGCTGTAAAGGCCTTAGGCAGTCTGTATTCCCGGATTATGTAAGACCAGGATTCGTTTGAGGCGACACCGGTGAACAATTCCTTTACGGTAGTGGAAAATGGAATGTCCACGGAGCCAAAGCTAATATTGATCGCAAAGCTTGTGATCAGCAAGATAAATAATAACAGAAATCGATATGGGTATGTACCTTTCAATTATTGCAATGGCTTAAAGAAAAATAAATTGTGTTCCGGTAAAACTTCCGGATGAAAGATATGGATTAGGTCCTTCAGTATCAAATCTGGTCTGTTGGGCCCTATTTCGAAGAAAATAAGTCCACCTGTTTCACCTTTGCTTAAGGCATAGGTATAGATCTTCTTATTTTTAAGTGGATCGAATTGAAGATAATGTGAATTTCCCTTTTCCAGTTCGGTATAGGAAGTGAATTGCGACGGTGACACCCAATAATCAGCATTGGTGGCTTTCGCCAAAACACTTTCAAGACTTAATGAAAGGCTTCCTGTTTCCTTCGTATCTTCCCAAAGATATCGGGCGTTGGCGTCTTCGATGAATTGAGCAGCCCAACTATTTCCTCCGGGGGCATACCAAACGTCCTTGTAGAGCGCACCACTCATTACTGACGGTATTGTCTCGGCGTTTTTGGCCAGCTCTTTAGCGTGTTGATAGGCCTCAGTGATAGAATCAAAAAAGATCTCTGCCTTTTCTTCCATCTGAAAGAAAGGAGCAAAGAATTTGACCCATTCTGCCTTTCCCAGAGGTGTTTGCTCTGTCCAGTCCCCGTTATAAACCACAGGGATCCCGGATCTTTTAAATGTTTCATAGGTTTTATTCTCGGAAGAGATGCTAAATCCAACAATGAGATCGGGTTTTAAACGAAGGGTCATTTCGGTATTCATCATTTCATTTTTCCCGAGATTTATCACTTTTCCATCAGCTACTCGTGCTCTTGTATATTGCGAAGAGATGTAATCTGTTCCCGGAAATCCGGATAGATGATCGGCTACCCCTAATGCCTCCAAAGCAGGAATATGAGTTGTGGAAGTTACTACCAGGCTTTCTATTGGAACCGATATCACGGCATCGAAGAGAGAACTGTCTACAGACACTTCAGCTATGCTTTCCTTTGGTATTAGTGCGTAGGTAAAACTTTGGTCTGCCCCCGGCCATGGTGATTTTACTGTGATTACGGTTATACCATCACTGGTTATATGCACTTCAAATCCTTTGGCGTGGGCAATGGGAGATTTTGCATTCTCAGGAAGTTCTACTGGGGAAGGAACATTTCTACTTTCAGAATTCTTGCAACCATAAAGGCTTACTACCAGTATAAAAATCAAGAAAATTCTCATGGACATTAGTTCAGAAACTTCAAAAGTAAGCTTAATTGTACGGAGTCAGAAACTAAAGGGAAATTGTTTATCTTCGACCCGAATTTTGGTTGCTGCCTACGCTAAGAGGCAGCATTAAAAGGGAATTCGGTGTAAATCCGAAACTGTTCCCGCAACTGTAAGCTCAGTAGATCCTCAAAGCAGGAACTATGTTTGACATCTCTTTAATACCACTGTCTTTGATCATTTAGGATGGGAAGGTGGATGTCAAAACGCAAGTCAGGAGACCTGCCAGGTTCAAAACAAAGATGTATAACTTTCGGGATAAAAGTTTATGTATGTATACTTCATACGCTACTCCGATTTTAGGAATCTAAATCAGTGATAAATAAATTATGGATGACCTGTGTTTTAATGATCATAGGTACGTCAATTTGGGCACAAAACGAAGTCCGGGACTCTACTGAAGTTCAGGAATTAGATGAGGTAGTGGTAAGCGACACCCGATTTCCCATTCGACGAGAAAATTCAGGAAAAACCGTCATCAAGATTGGGCGAGAAGAACTTTCCAGGAATCAGGGAAAATCGCTGTCAGAGATCATCAATACAAAAAGTGGGATAGAGATCTCAGGAAGCCGGGGACGCCCCGGTGAGATCCTGGGAGCATTTGTCAGAGGAGGACGAGGGAAACAGGTCATTGTAGTGATCGATGGGATACGGGTCTCTGACCCATCTTCATTTTCTCAGGAGTTTGATCTTCGATTGTTGCAAACTTCAAGTATTGAGTCTGTTGAGATCATAAAAGGCGCATCAAGCACATTGTATGGTGCAAATGCTGCCACCGCTGTTATTAATATTATCACCAAAGCAGCTTCCAAAAGGCCTTTCTCGGGAACTTTCCAATCATCCATGGGAAGTAATCAAACAGCTGATGATCAGCGATACCGGCTAAATTCTTTTGCAAATAGTGCCAGGATAGATGGAACATTATCTAAATGGCAATATTCCCTGGGATTCAGCCATCGGTTTACGGATGGATTATCCTCCATCAACACAACTACAGATGAGGCTGATCCTTTTTCTACGGTAAACACGGATCTAAAGATCGGGTATCGCCTAAGTTCTAAATTCAAGACTAGTTTTTATGGAAGTCAGTCTAAACTTAGAGTTGCTTATGATGAATCATTCGGTTTGGTAGATGCGCCTTATTCTTTTGAAAGTGTTCAGGAAAGGATAGGATCAACTTCTCAATTTATCTATGGTTCAGGATCAACTACTTTAAATATAGCGTACGCCTCCTATGTTTCAGAAAATTTTAGTGCCTTCCCCGGAATATTTCGTGGACAAAATGCAATAGGTGATCTATTCAATAAAAGTACGTTCGGTAAGTTCCTTGCAATAGTTGGGGTTAATTACAATCTTGAAAGAACTGAATTTGAGGATAACCGTCAATTTGTATTTGTAGATCCCTACGCTTCAATCGTTTATCTTGGAATTAAGGGATTTCAAATGAATATAGGAGGCCGATTGAACAATCACTCGGAATACGGCAGACAGTTGGTGTATACCCTAAACCCAAGCTATACCCTAAAATATGAGAATAGCTACCTGAAATTCCTTGGAAGCTATGCAACTGCCTACGTTACTCCCTCTCTAACTCAATTATTTGGACAGTTTGGAGCTAATCCAGAGTTAAAACCGGAATCTAACCGGACGATTGAAGTGGGTATGGAATATGTTTTTACTAATAAATTAAGGACAAACGTTCTCTATTTTGATAGGGAAGAGGAAGATTTTGTGTTCTTTGACAATGCCCATTTTCAATACGAGAATTCATCAAATACGATCAATGCAAAAGGTCTGGAAATGGAACTCAATTGGCGACCAATAAATTCTTTAAACCTGGAGGGAAATTACTCATTTACCGAGAGAACAGGGGACAATGCCATCCGTATACCAAAACATAAGATAAATACAAGTATAGGGTATCAATTTTGTGATCAATTATATGCTGCTGTTAACTACTCGTATACCGGGTCTAGATTAGATACTGATTTTGAAACATTTACCGATGTAACATTAGATCCTTTTGGTCTGCTGGGCTTTTATTTGTCCTATTCACTGATACCCAATAGGTTTACAGTATTTCTCAATGGGGATAACCTGTTAAATAATGAGTTTATTGAGGTACTTGGATTCAATACAAGGGGTCGCAATATACGTGCAGGATTTACATTGAAGATGTAAGGCTCAAAATAAAAAAGACCTGTAAAACAGGTCTTTTTATATTATTTTCTATTTGATTATTACTCATCATTTCCTCCGATAGGTTTTAGATCATCCAGGATCATCAGGTCCTGATCAGGGGAAAAGGTATCTGAATCTGCAAATGGCATTGCCGGCATACGAACACTAAAGT
>JABDQS010000169.1 GCA_013042125.1 Eudoraea sp. | reverse complement strand
CACCGTACAGTGGCACTTTGAGGATATTATTCGTGATCCCAAGATCGAACCCAGAGCAGCCTTGGTCCTGAAGCGCAAAATAGACGCCAGCAATCAGGAAAGAACAGACCTTGTTGAGTATATAGATAGTTATTTCCTTCAGAAATACGCTGAGGTGAAGGTTCAGCCAAATGCGACCATCAATACGGAATCTCCTGCATGGGCTATAGACCGACTTTCAATTTTGGCCCTGAAGATCTATCATATGAAGGAAGAAGCCGAAAGAACAGACGCTTCACCTGCCCACCGAAAATCATGTCAGCAGAAATTATCTGTGCTTTTAGAACAAAAGAAAGACCTGTCAACCGCTATTGATCAGCTATTGACAGATATAAGTGAGGGCAAAAAGTATATGAAAGTGTATAAACAAATGAAAATGTACAATGATGAGGAGCTAAACCCAATATTACGTGGTCAAAAGCAAGGATGAGCATCTTTTAGTGATACGACTATCGGCCATGGGCGATGTTGCCATGACCGTACCGGTATTACTGGCCCTAAGCAGATCCAATCCTAAACTGCAGATCACAGTTCTAACCCGGCCTTTCTTCGCTCCAATTTTCAGTAATATTCCCAATCTAAAGGTGTACACTATCGATGTAAAGAACAAGCACAAGGGCATTCCGGGCCTTTATAATTTGTCAAAAGAATTAAAGAAGATCCACTTTACAGCCATTGCTGACCTGCACAATGTCTTACGGACAAAGATCCTAAAGGCCTTTTTATCTGGAAATGAGCTGCCTTTTGTTCAAATAGATAAAGGAAGAAAGGAGAAAAGGAACCTTACTGCCTGGAAAACTAAGACAATAAAACCCCTTAAAACCACTCATGAACGTTATGCGGATGTCTTTCGCAATCTGGATTACCGGGTAGAACTGAGTCCTAATGATGTGCTTCAACCTATTCTGCCATCGACATCCGTAAAGAAATATTTAGCCGATCAACCTCTCAAAACGATCGGAATTGCCCCATTTGCGGCTTTTAACGGCAAAATGTATCCGTTAGAACTGATGGAGGAGGTACTAAAGAATCTTAATAATACCAATCAGTATAATATAGTTTTATTTGGAGGAGGAGAGAAGGAAATTAAGATCTTGAAGAAGTTCGAGAACACCTATTCTCATTGTTATAATGTTTCAGGCGAACTATTATTGGAAGAGGAATTATGCCTTATCTCCAATTTGAACATCATGATCTCTATGGATAGTGGAAACGGGCATTTATCGGCTATGTTTGGTGTACCCACCCTTACCATATGGGGAATTACGCATCCTTTTGCCGGATTTGCTCCTTTCAGACAAGGTGAAGAAAACTCCATACTTGCTGATAGGGAACAGTATCCAATGATCCCAACATCTGTTTATGGAAACAAATTTCCAAAAGGATATGAAAAAGCCATGTTTACTATTGATCCACAAGAAGTGGTTCGCAAAATAGTGACCTTACTCAATAACTAACTGCTGTTTAGGCTAATTGTGGCTGCTCAAGAGACTTTAGATACTGTTTTACTTGTTGTAAGAACTGATAGCTCAACATTTTGCTATTACCTTCTACCATCAACATACGAACACCCATATACGAGGAGATCAAGAATGTAGCAACTCCTTCACTATCTACATGACGGGCAACATAACCATCTGTCTTTCCTTTTTGAAGGAGAGTTACAATGTTCACCTCCCAAACCTTATAGATATCTCTCAGGTATTTAGAGATCAATTCGTTTCTGCCGTTAAATTCGGTCATAAAATTACTAAGAACAAAACCATAATCCAGCTCATTGTGCTCCGCAGTGCTCATAGCATTCTCAAAACACGCTTCTATGGCCCTGAATGGGTCTTCTTTTCCTTCAATAGGCTCTATAAGTAAGCTATAGACCTTTCTGACGATCAGATTCTGAATGATACTGACGAAAAAGTCATCCTTAGATTGGAAATGATAATAGAAGGCTCCCTTAGAAAGTGAAAGCTCTTTTAAGATATCATCAACACTAGTGTTGTAATATCCTTTCTTGTAGAATATTTCCAGGCCTGTGACCTGCATCCGATGCATGGTTGCCATGCGTTTTAAGTTCTTGTCCATAAGATTTGGGTTTATGGTTAATAAGACCATGTGGTCTATAACAAAGAACCCCCGAACCCTATGTTTGATGAATATTACAGGGCAAAGCCTATTAAAAAATCGATAAGTGGTAGAATTTCGGATGAATTACACTCAAATCACCTTTTTCAACCGACCACTTGGTCGGTTTTATTTCTCGATAAAAGGTAAAATCAGTGATTTTTGAGGCTACCAAAATGATAAATACTAAGCGAAATACCCCTTTTTTAGGTGACAACTCCCTGGCAACTGCTGCCTGCTCCGGCAGTACAACCATAGCAATGCTGTGAAATGACAATTTCCCTGTCATTGAGCAGATCCTCATTGTAGTCACTGATATGTTTCACCTTGCTTGCCACCTTTAGCCCCAGCATTTGGTTAAAATCACAATCGTACAACCAACCATCCCAACTTACAGAGATGGTATTGGTACACATTACATTTTCTACGGCTGAAGGATTATAGGCATCTACAAGGGAATACATATAATCTTCGTAGTTCTCTGAAGCGATGAGATAATCCAGAAAACGGGCGATTGGCAAATTGGTAATAGCGAAAAGATTGTGAAAATCAATATCAAAATCTTCCTTTAGTGCTTTCTTAAAGTCGTGTTCCAGGGCCCCCTGATCTCCGGGCAGATAAGCTCCGGACGGGTTGTAAACAAGATCGAGTCTTAAAGGACTATCCGGCAAGCCATATCCAATAGCATTTAGTTCCTGTAAGGCTTTTATGGATTTATCAAAAACCCCGTCCCCACGTTGTTTGTCCGTTTTACCTCTGGTATAGTGGGGCATAGATGATACCACATGTACATTGTGCTTTTTAAAGAATTCTGGCAGATCGTGGTATTTTTTATTTGCTCTAATGATGGTAAGATTAGACCGAACAATAAAATCTTGTATTCCTGCCTTAGACGCTTCTTCCACAAACCATCGAAAATCCGGATTCATTTCTGGTGCTCCTCCTGTTAGATCCAGCGTATGGGCACCTGTATTCCTGATCACCTGCAAACACAGCTCCATGGT
>JABDQS010000114.1 GCA_013042125.1 Eudoraea sp. | reverse complement strand
TTTCATTGGTTGCCCAGAAACGAAGTGAAAGATTTACAGAACTATCTGCCAAAGCTCCAACATAAACAGCCGGCGCAGGTTCTTTCAGAATACCGTCGTAGTCCTTGCAGATCGCGAGTAAAATGTCTTTAGCTTTTTTGATATTGGACCCATAGCCAATTCCTATATCAATTTTATCCCTTCGGGTATCTTCCACATTGTAATTGATGATGTTATTGTTGGATAACTGACCATTCGGTAATATGGCTACCTGGTTTCCAAACGTATTCAACTTAGTGGTAAAGATGTGGATCTCCTTTACCGTACCATCAATTCCCTGAGAAGATATAAAATCGCCCACCTTAAAGGGCTTAAAAACCAGGATCAGAACACCACCTGCAAAATTAGACAGTGAACCCTGTAGTGCCAGTCCTACCGCCAAACCGGCAGCACCAACAAGCGCTACAAGAGAGGATGATTTTACCCCAAGTTGGGTAATGACCAGAACAAACAGAATGATCTTAAGTGTAATATTGATAAAGCTTTCCA
Source organism: Eudoraea sp. (assembly GCA_013042125.1). Classification (GTDB taxonomy): domain Bacteria; phylum Bacteroidota; class Bacteroidia; order Flavobacteriales; family Flavobacteriaceae; genus Muriicola. The sequence goes on along the minus strand of JABDQS010000114.1, from coordinate 8,785 downwards.
AAAATGTCTCCAGTGCACGGTCGTAGTCCTTTTTGTCAAAGAACTTCTTTACCATTCTGTTAATGAACTTTATGATCCACCAACCAACAATGGCAATGATTATAGCCGTGATAATATTGGGAAGTATCTCCATGAACCATTCCAATCCCTGGTCTAAATATTCGGTATATTCTGCGAAAGAAGCCATATTTTTTTATTAGGCTGCAAAGCAACGTAAATTTAGGAGGATTGTCAAATTTTATGTTTTAAAGTCTTGTTAAGCCTTTTATTAGATCATAGCATGGAAAGAGCTTCCTCTGTTGAAGATACCGGAAGTTGACACGCCCCGTTTTGGCAAACATAAATCAGAGTTTTCTCAGAACCCATCCTATTTTTAAAAAGGTTGAGACTACCTTCCGTTTCTGTACCTGCCAGGAGGATATTTGGCAAATAGCGCTGCCTTAAAACAGCGGCAAATTCCTTGCATGATGACCCCGTAATTACAATCTCCTTAAAAGGGAAAATTTGAAATAATGGGAGTTGTAGCCAGTGAGCATGACTGTTGGGATTGTCCAAAATGCTTTCTCGCATATGCGCCGCCATTTTTTCGAAATGAACCAAATAATTGGCTTCGGGATAAAACCCGGAGAGTTTAAACAAGCAATGAGCCATGATAGAATTAGAAGCAGGGATCACATTATCTGCTGTTTCCAGAGACCTTCTAACAATAAGTTCCTGAGTGTCCGAAGTAAAATAAAACAGGCCACTTTCTTGCTGTAAAAAATGATCCAGGCAATAGCTCATAAGTACTCTGGATTTCTCCAACCAATCTTCATCAAAAGTAACTTCATATAAAGCTAACCAGGCATTGATCAGGGTTGCATAGTCCTCCAGAAATCCTTCAATTGTGCTTTTTCCTTCCTTGTAATTATGGTAAAGACCCCCATCTTCTTTGAAGACCTTTTTTTCCAAAAAGGAAGCAGTGCTCTTAGCCATAATCAGATGATCTGTATTGCCGAGGTACCGATATGCTTCCGTCAAACCTTTGATCATCAGGGCGTTCCAGGAGGTTAATATTTTATCATCCAACCAGGGCCTGGGACGTGATCCTCGTTTGGTCAACAGAAGTTCTTTAGAGGTATGGATCCTTTTGCGGAGGGTTTCAACATCAAGGCTGTGTTTTTCGGCAATCTCCTTATCAGTAGCATCCCGGATAAGAACATAAAATTCCTCCTCCCAAAATCCGTATGAGTTTATATTATAATAGTCTTTAAAGAGGTCAAAATCACTCTTCAATAAATCTTCAAGTTCTGCTTCTGTCCATACATAATACGCCCCTTCCTTAAGGTTCCCTTTTGTATCAAGACTATCGGCATCCAGGGAAGAATAAAATCCACCTTCGGGTGACATCAATTCACGCGTGGCAAAGGCAATAGTTTCCTCCACTACTTTTTTGTAGAGCAAATTACCAGTAGCACCATAGGCCTTGGCGTACAGGGATATCAATTGCGCATTGTCATAGAGCATTTTTTCAAAATGGGGTACATGCCATTTGGTGTCTACTGAATACCGGGAAAATCCTCCTCCAAGATGATCATAAATACCTCCATACGCCATACGGGTAAGCGTAGTATGTACATAATTTGTGATTTCCCGGTCCTGAAATAAGGTAGCATAGTGTAAAAGGAAGTCGAGATTTACAGGCATCATAAATTTAGGTGCCCGCTTATACCCCCCTAAAAAGGTATCAAAGTATTGCGACCATTGGGAAACAGCGCTTTTAATTTCTTCTTTAGTGATCGTTTCCTGTTTTTCCGGAGTGGGGATAATATTGATACTGTGAAGGCCTTTCGCCAAATTTTCGGCATACTCGGTCACTTTCTTAGGATCGGACTTATAAAGTGTTGCCAACTGATCCAAAACTTTCATCCAATTGTCCTTCTTTACAAAGGTAGCTCCCCAGAAAGGACGGCCATCTGGTAATGCCACAATATTCAAGGGCCAGCCACCGCTACCTGTCATCATCTGCAAGGCATCCATATAGATATGGTCCACATCCGGTCTTTCTTCGCGATCTATCTTGATATTGACAAAATGTTGATTCATTACCCCGGCCACTTCCACATCCTCAAAACACTCGTGCTCCATTACATGGCACCAGTGGCAAGCGGCATACCCTATACTGATCAAGAGCAGTTTATTTTCTTTTTTGGCTTTGGCAAGCACTTCGGGATTCCAGGCTTTCCAGTCTACAGGATTGTGAGCATGTTGCAAAAGATACGGACTGGTTTCCCGTATCAGGTCATTAGTATGTGGCAAGGGAGTGGACAAAGTGTACAGTTTTACTATAAATTCAAAAAAAAAGCACCCGTAAAGGTGCTTTCTGTTCTTTTTGAAGACCTACTTCACTTCGAAAGTGATCTTAACATTTACCCGAAAGTCGTCTACCTTTCCATCCTTTACGGTGGCACTTTGTTCATTCACATATACAGAACGAATATTTTTTACCGATTTGGAGGCGTTAGCAACTGCTTTTTGGGTGGCGTCTTCCCAGCTTTCACTAGAATTTGCCAGTACTTCTATTACTTTTAAAATTGCCATAATAATTACATTTTAGGTTCTTTTAAAGGTCCGAAGAATTTGAAGAAATTGCAAATATTCAGGGAGGTATTACCCGTTGATGGCAACGACTTCATTCACCTTATCTCCCATCATATTTTTCAGCATGGTCTCTATACCGTTTTTTAGGGTAAAGGTAGAAGAAGGGCAACCACTACAGGCACCCTGTAAGATAACGTTTACGGTCTTTTGATCCTCATCATATGATTGAAAGAGAATGTTTCCCCCATCCATGGCAACGGCCGGTTTTACATATTCTTCCAGGATCTGGATGATCTGTTGCGAGGTTTCATCATCAGCGATAATTGCAGCCTGTTTAGCGGGCACGTTATTGCTTTGGGTAGTCTCAGCCTGTGCTGATACAATTTCTTTTCCATCCGCAATATGAGTACGGATCATTTCCCGGAGTTCCATCGTTATATCATTCCAATCAGCAACTTCGAATTTTGTGACCGAAATGTAATTCTCATCCATAAAAACCTCTTTTACAAATGGTAAATGAAATAATGCTTTTGCCAATTCAGAATCTTTGGCTTCATCAATATTTTTGAATTCAAAAGTAGCAGGAACCAATTTCTTATTGGCTACAAATTTCATAACAGATGGATTGGGAGTTACCTCTGCATAGAGTGTAATAGCCACCTTAGTTGCCGGAACCTCCTCGAGGATCACAGGGGCACCCGAATTAAGGTATTCTACCAGTTGCTGGGCAACTTCATTTTGCACATCCTCCCATGCAACAATATCAAAACGCTCTAAGGCAATGAAATTACCCGAAATGTAAACTGTCTTTACAAATGGAAGATGGAAAAGTTGCTGTGCCAGGGGTGAAGATTTGGCCTCGTCTATATTTTTGAACTCGTAATTGGTATTGGTTGTAAGAAATTGATTGGCCTCAAATTTTAAGATAGCCGGGCTATTGGTCTCCTTCACGGTAATTACATACTCTTTCATGCTGTCTGTTTTGTGCAAAAATACAACCATTTTTCAAGCTATCAAGTATATAATAATGTTCGCTTTAAGCCGTTATACATTATATTTGAACATATAGCCATTCAACTTGTCCCATCCTAGATGAGAAAACTCTTCTTTATTTTACTCGCCTGCCTCGGCTTCATTAGTAGTACTAATGCACAAGAGGGCATCCCTGTATATTTTGATTATTTATCAGACAATTACTATCTGGTACACCCATCTATGGCAGGTATCGGGCTTGGCGGGAAAATACGGCTTACGGCCAGGAAACAGTGGTTTAATGTAGATGAAGCACCCAATTTGCAGACTTTAAGTGTTAACTGGAGGTTAGGGGATAGCCCAAGTGGGGTAGGGGTCATCTTATTCAATGACGCCAATGGTTATCACTCACAAACCGGACTTAAAGGTACCTACGCGCATCATTTGCAGTTTGGGGAAGATATCAGGGTACTAAATCAGTTGTCCTTTGGACTCAGTGCGGGTTTTATACTCAGTAGCCTGGATGAAACCGAATTCAGGTCGGTTATCCCTGATCCTATTATTTCTGGGGCGAGAAATAGCGTAGGGTATTTTAATGTAGATTTTGGAATGTCTTATAATTATATGGAATTCTATGCCCATGCTACCCTCTTAAATGCATTGGGAAGTGGGAGAGACCTGTATACTGCCATCGAATTTGATAATCTCAGACGATATTTGTTTTCTGTAGGTTATATTTTCGGAAAGACTGAATGGCGGGTTGAACCCTCTGTATTATTTCAGATCACGGAATTTACCGAGGAAGAAACCGTAGATATAAATGCCAAGGTATACAAAGACGTTTCTTTTGGAACGGTATGGGCCGGACTATCTTATCGCAGGAGTTTTGACGGGGCTCAGTACCAGGCTAACGGACAGTTCGGAGAGCAACGTTTACAATTGTTTACTCCCATAGTCGGATTTAATTATAACCGCTTTATGTTCTCCTATAATTATTCATATCAGAATGGGGACATCCGTTTTGATAACGGTGGTTTCCACCAGATCACCCTTGGGTACGATTTTGGTCCGGAACGTCAAAACAGATTCGACTGTTTTTGTCCTGCTGCTAATTAAAAAAAGACCCCAAAATATACTTTGAGGTCCTGTAAATTGACTATTCGAAATTTTACTCCCAATAGAGATCTTTTTTAGCAGCTTGTTTCCTAATTGCTTGTAACATGGCCTGTTCCAATTCTCCGGTTTCGTTTTTTTGCTGCTTCGCAAGATAAGCCTCACGTTTCGCATTCGCCTGTTGTATTTCCTTCTGCACACTCTGGCGTTCAGCTTTCTTTTCAGCCAGGTGCTTCTTTATCTGTTGGTCTGATTTCCCTTTCAGGGATGCCGGTAAGGTTTCCTTTTTAACTTTCCCCAGGTCAAAATCATCTTTAGCAGAGGCATCTACAAGGTCCCATTCGGCATTGTTGTAATACCCGGAACTTTTACTAACGGCGCGTTTTACGGCCACAACTTCTTCCATTTCCATGGCTTGTGCATCCTGTGTTCTCTGCTGCGCTATACGATGAGTGCCTTTGGTTCCGTAGGAGATGTAAGTGTTATTTAATTGGGCGTTCAGCTTAATGATAATTTTATCATAAGGTGTTTTAATATGAACAACCTGTCTGTTGTGATCAATGGCCATATATTCTCCTCCTGCAAGTAGCGCTCCTTCTTGCCAATGTGTGTTGACACCCTGTGTGTAACTGCCACAAAAAATGGTGTTCACTACAATATCCTTCTCTTTGGCATTTAAAACAGACTCCCTAAAATCCTTTCTCCCTTGTGTAAAAGGTTCATTGCCTGCAATGAATATCATTTTTAGATCGTCCGGATTTTTACCCCATTTTAATTGCAGGAGAGACTGGTGGATAACCTGTCCACAAAATTCTTCGCCCCCATTGGTAGTTAATGAGAATAACTTTTCTGATATCTCATCCAGGTCACTGCTAAATCCAAGTACTTGCTGTACATAACCTTCCTGAGAGGCAAGATCATCGTTACCATACTGGTAAAGAGCTATTTGTAAGCCGGGTCGACTATCATTTCCACATTTCGCATATGCAAATTGGTTAACTATGTCCCATAGTTGTGACTTAGCCTGATTTATTAATCCGTCCATACTGTTACTGGTATCTAATAACAAGGCGATTTTCACTACGGGCTGCCTGGAATATTTTATAGATTCCGGCTTGGTCTGCAGACCTACAGGTGTAAAACTTTCTTCAGATCTTTCATTATGAGCAAAACTTGTTCCTACGAATAGAATTAACAAGAGCATCATTGTTTTGTGGGCATACTTTTTCATTTCTTTTTATTTAAAGGGTTATGATAATAGGTGAAAAGTACGGTGCAACTTTTTTTTAAAAAACCGGCAATGAGTGAACAGTACATCTGAATTAGGGAACAGGTCAGTTGCTTTCGGGAAGTGCAATAAAGCAGGTTTTTATTACAGTGATCAGTGCAAAGACCATTTTCTAAAACGATTCAAATGGACTAAGTTTATCCTAATAATATGAATCATGCGAGTGAAATCTCTTATTGTGATCACCATGCTCCTGCTTGTTTTTAATGCCTACTCCCAGTCACAGGAGCAGAGGAAGGAACTTAGCAGTATTACCAGGCATAAAGCGTATCTGGATTCGGCCAGAATGTTTAGATCGACCAATATTGAAAAAAGTATAGATTACATCGCCAGTTCTATTGCCGAACTGGGAAAAAGGGGAAATAAAAAGGAATTGTCCTCATCTCTTTTTGAATTGGCAGAGGTGTACAAGTACTATGGGCAGTTAGACCTGGCAATTACCAATTATAAGGATGCCCTTGAAGCGTACTACAGCAGCGCCACAGCTATAGCTTTAGGAAAAGTTTATATAGTAAACGGCAAATGGGAAGAGGTGATAGAAATCTTAGGCCCCCTTGAGAAAAACACCACTCTTGTGCCATATCAACGCGTGGAAATTTATGAAAATTTAGGAAATGCCCATTCGGGAATGGATGATACCAATAAGGCAGTGGCATATTATCAGGAAGGATTAAAGATTGCGACTAAAAACCAGATCAGTCCAAAGATCCCTGATCTAAATTCGAAAATTGCGGATGCTTATGCCCGTATTAATCGTTTGGAAGAAGCTAATGCTTATTATGATAATTCTTTAAGGGAGGCCAAGAAACAGACGCCGCAAAGAGCAATTCAGGAAAAAGAGAAGGTAGCAGATTTTCTAAATAAAAGAAGTCAGTATGATGATGAGATACAGCTACGGAAAAGCAGCTTACAGGAAATGCAGCAAATTGAAGCTCCGGCTGGTCAGAAACTTGGTGCTCAAAAAAGTGCTGACACTATAACTAGCCAGCGCATCAACTACAAAATTGCTAATGCCTATATAGCTCAGGATAAATATGACGAGGCTGTTCCATATTTAGAACAGAGTATAGCAACCGCAGACCGTGAAGAAGATCTGCTTGTTCAGAAAGATGCAACAAAGAAATTGTCTGAAGTATACAGCAGGCAAGGTGATTTTGACCGGGCGCTGGAAACCTATCAGAAGTATGTTGCGGTTGTGGATACCTTGTACGTTAGGAAAGAGCAGGAAATAGCACGTGCAGCCCGGCTAAATCGGGAAATTGCAGCAACCCAGAATCGTATTTCGGGACTGGAGCAAGAGCGGGAATTGTCTCAGAGTAAATACGATCTTGCCCTGGCAGAACAGCAGTTGACGGTAGAAAGTAACAAACGGCAGTTGTGGATAATTTATTCCTTAATATTTGGTATGTTCTTTATGTCATTGGCGGCATTCTTTTTCTATCGGAGTACTCAAAAACAAAAACTGGCCAACAACCTCTTAGCATTAAAATCGCTAAGATCCCAGATGAATCCTCATTTCATATTTAATGCCCTTAATTCGGTCAACAATTATATTTCCAAACATGACGAACGCAGCGCAAACAGATATTTGAGTGATTTTTCAACCCTTATGCGAACCGTTCTTGAAAATTCTGAAGAGGATTTTATTGCGCTTAATAAGGAGATAGAATTACTGGAACTATATCTGAAACTGGAGCATTCCAGGTTTCCGGATAAATTTACATACACCTTTGAAGTGGATGATTCTATAAACAGGGAGGCCTACAATATACCTCCAATGCTGTTACAGCCCTACATAGAAAATGCTATTTGGCATGGACTTCGCTATAGAGAATCTAAGGGGTTGCTAAAAATACATATTTCACAGAATGGCCCAGATAGCCTGGAGATTTGCATAGAAGATAATGGTATAGGCAGAAAGAGGTCGGCCGCATTAAAAACGCAACATCAGAAAAAACAACGGTCTACGGCCATGCGGAATATTAAAGAACGAATTGCCATTTTGAATGATATGTACAAACATAATATTAGGGTAGTGATCAAGGACCTCAATGAGAACGGTTCAGGAACCCAAGTGATCTTAACAATAAATAAAGGCTAATGAAGTTACGGGCTGTCATTATCGATGATGAGGTTAGCAGCAGGGAAATTCTCCGGAATTATATCAGAGCCTATTGTAGCGAAGTAACTATTATCGGTGAAGCAGGGACCGTTTCAGATGGTATTGCTCTTATTAAAAGTGAAAAGCCAAATTTGGTGTTTTTGGATGTTGAAATGCCATTTGGAAATGCTTTTGACCTGCTGGAAGAGTTACCGGACAGGGATTTCGAAACAGTATTTGTGACTGCCTATAACCAGTATGCCATTGAGGCACTTAATCAGCATGCCGCTTATTATCTTATGAAACCTATAAATATAGATGAGCTAATTAATGCAGTAGCTTATGTTGAGGAGATCATTTCGAAGGAAGATCTCTTACAAGATCGGATCTTATCTTCTTCTCTAAAGAAAGCAGAAGGTAAGATCACATTACCTCAGTTAGATGGTTTTCAGGTACTGAATGTATCAGATATTTTGTATTGTAAAGCAGATGATAATTATACCGAGATTTTTTTGGCTGATAAAAAGATACTGGTGAGTAAGACCCTGAAATATTTTGAGGAATCACTCACAGAATTTCATTTTGTACGTATTCATAAATCTTTTCTGGTAAATATCAATGAGGTAGTAAAGTACAGAAAAGGCAAGGGGGGCAGTGTCATTATTTCGAATGGTAAAGAGTTAATAGTGTCAGCTTCCAGGAAAAAGGAATTACTTTCGTATTTCGAATAA
>JABDQS010000157.1 GCA_013042125.1 Eudoraea sp. | reverse complement strand
ATGTAAGACTGACCGCTATATGGATCTTCTTCCTCTTCTTCCTCCTCTCCGTCTTTTTCAAAATCTTTACTGCTTATCTTGTAACTAATATTGGCCCGTGCATTGGTTAATCTGAAAAGACTCCCTCCATTTTCACTGTTAAAAGTATTGATACGCCTACCGTTATTGTCTATAGCATAGGGATCCAGGCTGGCACCGAAATTCAAAGACATCTTATTCTTCAGCAGATTTGTTCCGCCGCTAATGCTCACCGGACTAATTTTTAGCGAGTCGGCTTCAAGGTTGTAACCAGATGACAAATTGAAACTATTAAGGAGTTGTATTTTCTTGGGTTCGGTGGCTGTAGAATCCTTATCGCGCACTTTGGCTTCTAATGTATTTTGTAATGAAAAAGTTAGTGCATTCGACTTGCCAAGGCTGGGAACTCCATAGATAGTGTTTTGAAAGCGCGTGTACTGTACAACCGTTCCGGTGGTCTCATTCAGGTATTCATCATAATACTGCTCAAAGGAAGGCGCATACCCGTAACTTACGGTAGGACGCATAACATGTCTGATAGCCTGGAATTTCTTATCCTCACCAAAGGTAAATGTACCATAGAGGGTTGTACCTAAGCTCGCACTAAAGTTGTATTTGTTAAACCGATCGAAACCACTGATAGTATCAGTTACAACGGTTTGTGTGTCCGGATCAAAACGCTGACCGTAGGTTTCCAGCGTCCATATATCTTCATAGTTTCCACCCATGGTTACACTAAAATGCTTTGCTACCTTAAAATTGGTGCTGATCGGGATGCGGTGCCTGGCACCAACCTTGGCATCATTGAACATCTTTCCTGTTAAAAAGTCTTCATCATTGGTGCGGATACTATTTCTGGCATTAAGGTCATATTGGAAATTAATATTTTGAATGGCCCCTTTTTTTATTCCTTCTCGTTTCGCAAATGGAAATACCCTTTCCATACTTGCTTGCAAGGTAGGCAGCGTAACATCTACCACATTGGTATTTGTATTTTGGTTATGCGTGGCCGTAAGACTCATATTTACTGAGGGATACGCCGGGAAGGTCCTTGAATAGGAAATAGAGGACGAGAGGTTGTTGGTCTGGGTCAAAGCCAGGTTCTGTTGTAAAAGGGAATTCCTGAAATATTGACTACTCCCCAGGTTTACGGAGGCAGACAATCTGGAATTTGGATTGGACTTAGTATCCTGAGAGTGTGAGATCTGTATGTTATAAATGGTCCCTCTGCTGTAATCGTCAAATCCCTTTTGACTAACTACCTGATTTTCATATCTGAAATTTATATTGCCCCTGTAGCGGTAGCGTTTTGTGTAGACAGATTGTCCTCTGATTCCATAACTCCCGTTGGTATACAGGTCGCCTGTTAAGGTGAGATCCACGTAATCATTAATAGGAACATAATAGCCCGCATTTTGCAGAAAGTATCCTCTGTCCGGATCATTACCAAAAGTGGGCATCATGATACCTCCTGTTCTGCCCTCGGTGAGGGGAAAGTAGGCAAAAGGCAAGGCAATTGGCGTAGGCACATTAACGATGTACAGGTTACTGAATCCTGCGATCACTTTTTTACCGGGAACAAACTTAGCTTTCCGTACTCGAATATGGTAGTCAGGGTCTATCGTATCCTTAGAAGTTGTGAGCTTTCCTTCGCTTAAGAAATAAACAGAATCGTTCTCTTTCTTAGTTTTTTCAGCATATATCTTCATTGCATCGCTTCCCAATTGGCCCAAGCCAGCCTGTTGTTCTGTCCTTGAATTCCAAATGACTGCTTTTTGGGTATCAAAATTAAAACGGATTGAGTCCGGAATTACTACATTCTCCCCCTGCTTAAAATAAGGTAGCTGGGAATAATTTCCCACGGAATCCTTAATTCGCCCGGCATAGACCTCATTTTTTATGTAGTCCATGATAATGATCCCGGCTTTTAATTCGGTATCCTGATAATATATCTCTGCCTCGTTGTAGAGATAAATTTTCTGATCTTTCTGACTTAATTTTACGTAATCTTTGGCCTTGTATTGTATGTTGTCCAGGAGTAAGGCCGGTTTTTTTGGTACAGTGTCTGGTCGTACAGAATCTGTTCTTACAGTATCTTTTACAAGGGTTTTCGGAAGGGCAGGGGCCTTAATAGAATCTTGTACAGCCTTAATAGGTAAGGGTTTAATTTGGCCTTCCTGACCATGCATAAAAGCGACCCCCAATAAAAACAAACCAATGAAAAGAAAAAGCTGTTTATTTGATTGCAAAGCTATATATCCTATTTTTGTAATGATATGGCTTGATTTTTGTAATCAAACTTACATATATTTTTTTTCTGCCCGTTGCAGATTAGAATAATTTTAACCCGAGTTAAGGAAGTAAAATTCCTCCCAAACCATGAATAAAAAAATTCTTTTCAGGTACTTTATAATCTTATTTTTTATTGGACATTTCTCCAACGCTAACCCTTCTCCGTCATATCGCGGTGATGATGGTTTTGTAGTAGTTTTGGATGCAGGTCATGGCGGACATGATCCGGGCAATTTGGGAAATGGATATATGGAAAAGAACATTGCCCTTAATATTGTTCTCAAAGTTGGAGAGATACTCGAAAAAACACCTGGGATAAAGGTTATTTATACACGTAAGGATGATTCTTTCGTAGACCTTTTCGTTCGGGGGGAGATTGCCAACAAAGCGGGAGCGGATCTATTTGTCTCGGTCCACTGTGATTCTCATACTTCTAATGCACGCGGAGCAGGGACCTTCGTTTTGGGTCTGCACGCCAATAAGCAGAATTTTGAGATCGCTAAAAAAGAGAATTCGGTGATCTATCTGGAGGACAACTACGAAGCGCGTTATGCAAATTATGATATTAATTCTCCCGAATCTGTGATCGGCCTCACCATTATGCAGGAAGAGTTTTTAGATCAGAGTATTCTACTGGCAAAACTTATTCAGGATAATTTTACCTCTAATTTGAAACGGAACGACCGCAAGGTTAAACAAGCCGGGTTTATTGTTCTACATCAAACCTTTATGCCAAGCGTGCTAATTGAAACAGGATTCCTTACAAATAAAGATGAAGGCAGGTATTTGAATTCACCTAAAGGTCAGGCCGAAATTGGCAGCGCCATTGGCAGGGCGATCATCAATTACAAGAATAGCATCCCGGATGAAGAAACAGTGATCACGAATGGAAGCGGTACTATTGCGCAGGAAGAAGTTAAACAAGAGGTTAAAAAACCGGATCCGGACATTAATGAGGAAGTAAAACTCCCCATTGAGAAGGAAACAGTTCAAACCTCCAGGCCTGATACTAGTATACCCAAGGAAAAAGAGACAACAGAAAAGATTGAAAAAGACCCTGAAACTAAAATGCTGGTCTCCGTAGGAGGTATTGTATTTAAAGTGCAGATCATGGCGACCTCCAGGGATCTTCCCTCGAATTCTTCAGAATTTAAAGGCTTAAATAAGATCTCGAAAGAGCCAGTAAATAATTTATACAGGTATCTCTATGGGGAAACAGACACCTACATGGGTGCAAAACTTTTAAAAACGAATGCAGATATGAAAGGATTTACAACCTCTTATATTGTAGCTTATAAGGAAGGTAAAAGGATCCCATTGCAGGATGCTTTAAAATACGAAGATGATTAATGTTCGGCCTTCCGATTTTATTTCTAATTTTGTTTGTAACCTAAAAAAAGATGTTGAAACTATCACGGGAAATCAAGACGGGTATCATAGTGATTGGGGGTATCCTCCTTTTTATTTTAGGTTTCAGCTATTTAAAATCGACACCGCTCTTTGATAATAGTAAGATCTTCTACGCCGTATATAAGAATGTTGGAGGTTTACAAACAGGCACTCAGGTTTCAATCAACGGATTTAGTGTGGGGAAGGTAAATGATATTCAATTCAAGGATGATACGGGCGACCTTGTAGTTACTTTTTCGGTTTCCAGCAGTTTTGAATTTTCTAAGAATAGCAAAGCAGAATTGTACGATACCGGTATCATTGGGGGTAAGGGTATTCAAATCAAACCAGTTTTTGACGGGGCTCCTAGGGCACAATCAGGAGATACATTGGTAACAAATACACGTCCGGGGTTAACAGAATTGGTACAACAAAAACTTACGCCTTTACAACTGAAGGTTGAAGGAGCTGTCTCCAATGCCGATTCACTTCTGATGAATGTCAATGATGTTTTGGATGATAATACCAAGAAAAACCTTCGTGAAAGTATACAAGGTCTTGCTTCTGTGATCAACAATTTCCAAAAAAGTGCAGCATCTCTCAATGAGCTTCTGGATACCAATAAGATGCATATTGACAGTTCTTTAAGTAACATTAACACGCTGACCGGCAATTTCGCCAAATTCTCAGATTCCATTGCAGCTACTAATCTGAGCGCTACGGTAAAGAGTTTAGAATCTACCATTAAAAATCTTGATGCCCTTCTTGGAAAGATGGAGAAAGGAGAAGGCACTCTTGGGAAACTTATGAATAATGAAGAATTGTACAACAACCTTACAGAAGCTTCCAAGGAACTGGATCTTTTACTGCAGGACTTCAGACTAAATCCTAAACGGTATGTAAACGTATCCGTATTTGGAAAGAAACAGATAGAGTATACACTCCCACAAAACGACCCGGCACTTATTAATCAACAGTAATTAATGCAATATCTTCCAAACATTATTTTTGCCCTGCTCCTTATTCTTGGGATCGGTTTTTTCACTAGGAATGTGAGAAAACTGCGAAGGAACATCCTTTTAGGAAGGGAAATCGATCTTACGGACAATAAGTCTCAGCGATGGAACAAAATGGCAAGAATTGCCCTGGGGCAATCCAAAATGGTGGTAAGACCAATTTCCGGAATCATGCACGTCATTGTCTATGTGGGCTTTATCATTATCAATATTGAGGTGCTGGAGATCATTATTGACGGACTGCTTGGTACGCACCGAATTTTTGCGCCTCTGGGGAGTCTGTATAATATTCTGATCGCAACTTTTGAGATCCTTGCTCTTTTGGTAATTGTTGCCGTTGTTGTCTTCTGGCTGCGCCGAAATGCCTTAAAACTGAGCAGGTTTATAAAGCCGGAGATGAAAGGTTGGCCTAAAAGTGATGCCAATTGGATCCTTTATATAGAAGTGATCTTAATGGG
>JABDQS010000155.1 GCA_013042125.1 Eudoraea sp. | reverse complement strand
CCTTTGATGAGATCTTTGAAGTGCTCGAAGATGCAAAAGGAGACGATCTTTACGGGATCTTTCATTGTTTTACCGGAAGTTTGGAACAAGCACAAAGAGCAATATCCCTCAATATGAAGCTGGGCATTGGAGGAGTGGTAACCTTTAAGAATGGCAAGATCGATACATTTCTGAATCAAATAGCAATTAAACATATAGTTCTGGAAACAGATGCACCCTATTTATCCCCGGCTCCCTACAGGGGGAAGCGAAATGAACCGGTCTATCTTTTGGAGGTATTGAATAAACTTTCAGATATTTACCAGTTGCCGGTTGCAGAGGTCGCCGGGATCACAACAGAGAATTCCAAAGATGTATTTGGAATATAAGCAAGGAGTACGTGTCAGAGATTGGCGGTACAGAATATTTAAATAGCACATCATTGAAGAAGAAACAAAGCAAGATCTTGCTGATCTACACAGGAGGCACTATTGGAATGGTGAAGGAATATGGGTCGGGTGTATTAAAAGCATTTGATTTTAAAAAGTTGGTAGATAACATTCCTGAATTAGGACAATTAGACTGTGCCATAGACAGTGTCTCCTTTAAAAAACCGATCGATTCCTCCAATATGAACCTTACCCATTGGGTTTCTATTGCCACACTCATAGAAAGACATTACACCGCATATGACGGATTTGTGGTATTGCATGGGAGCGATACCATGAGTTATTCCTCTTCGGCCTTGAGCTATATGTTGGAAAATCTGGCTAAACCGGTGATATTCACCGGATCCCAATTGCCTATTGGCGATCTGCGTACAGACGCAAAGGAGAACCTAATTACCTCTATCCAAATTGCGGCACTAAAGGAAAAAGGGGAGGCTGTTATTCAGGAGGTGGGACTCTATTTTGAAAACAAGCTTTTCAGGGCCAACCGAACTACCAAAATAAATGCTGAGCAATTTGAAGCATTTGCTTCATTGAATTATCCTATTCTGGCAGAATCCGGGGTGCACTTAAAAGTGTATCATAAGAATCTCTGGAGAGGAAGTAAAAGAAAGCCGCTGAAAGTTCATAAGATTTTAGATGACAAGGTTGCCCTTCTAAAGATCTTTCCGGGATTTAACAGGGCGTTGCTCCAAAGTGTACTAAACATTCCTGGCCTGAAAGCTCTTGTTTTGGAGACCTATGGAGCTGGTAATGCTCCTACAGACGCATGGTTGTTATCCGATCTGAAAAATGCAATTGCCAAAGGCTTGTATATCGTGAACGTTACCCAATGCTCTGGAGGTAGTGTCACAATGGGGCGATATGAGACCAGTAAGGAGTTAGAGCGTATGTCCCTGATCAACGGGCGGGATATTACTACAGAAGCTGCTATTACCAAACTAATGTATCTCCTGGGAAGCGAGGTTTCTCAAAAATCTTTTGGTACTATTTTCGAAACTTCATTACGGGGCGAAATGACCTAAAAATAAGTACCATAAATTTTAGTAACTAAGTTTTTTTTTGTTTCTTACCCGCCCTTTAAAACGGGATTTAGAGAGGTGGCCGAGTGGTCGAAGGCGCACGCCTGGAAAGTGTGTATACACCAAAAGTGTATCGAGGGTTCGAATCCCTTCCTCTCTGCGAAAACAGCTGCGAAAGAGAAATTTTGTTTAAGCTTGCTTCAAAAAAATTTTGAACTGTCTAATGGATTTCTGAGCATCTGAAATGTTCATGTAAGTATTGGCTGCATAGCTTTTTTGAGAAGCAGGAGCGGAGCGAGTGAATCTCATCTTGTCTAAAAAAAGTTTAATGTTTTTCTAAAGAGGGCCGCTTAAAAATTAGGATTTCTAATTTTTCCAGTTATATTTGTCAAGTTGGCAAGGATGGGTTGTTTATATGGCCTATAACGCAAAACTTTTAATTATTAATTGTATATTTTTTATATCTTTAACCTTATTAACTAACTAAATTTAAGTTGAACAAAATGAAAAGATTATTCTCGATCCTGGCTATGGCCGGGCTATTTGTCCTAAGCACAAATACGGTAAGCGCAAAAGCGAATGCAATGGTTTCTAATCTGTCTGCTACGGTTGCTACAACTGTAATGACGATACAAGATTCGCCGGCTGAAGAAATGGCGGATGAGGCCGATAAAGGATTTACCCAAGTTTTAAAAGAACAGTTCATTCAAGGGGGCGCTGGCTTCATGGGAATTGTACTTTTATGTTTGATCCTTGGTCTTGCGGTAGCTATTGAAAGAATTATTTATTTAAACATGGCTAGCACCAATACCAACAAGTTGAAACAACAAGT
>JABDQS010000151.1 GCA_013042125.1 Eudoraea sp. | reverse complement strand
GTCTATGAAGGAGTGGGACACGATTCCTGGGTTCAGGCCTATGAAACTGAGGCCCTCTACGATTGGTTTATGAAGCAACAACTGGAATAAAGATTCCCGTATGTTGTATTTTTGTTATTCCAATATTTTGAACATGAGTAAGGCTTTCCTATTTTCTTATATTCCATTACGCTTTCTTATGGTTTTTGTCCTTTTTTCAGGATGTAAACCACAAGCGAGTAACACAGAGGAGCATGCCTATACAAATGCCCTTATCAATGAGACGAGTCCATATCTCCTGCAACATGCTCATAACCCTGTAAATTGGGTTCCCTGGAGTGAAAAAGCCCTTGAAGAAGCTAAAGAGCAAGACAAACTAATTGTAGTGAGTATTGGGTATTCTTCCTGCCATTGGTGCCATGTGATGGAAGAAGAAAGCTTTGAGGATCCGGAAGTGGCTGCCGTGATGAATGATAACTTCATTAACATCAAAGTAGACAGGGAAGAACGACCCGATGTGGACCAGGTCTATATGACAGCCGTACAACTTATGACCGGGCGGGGCGGCTGGCCCTTAAATGTGATCCTGATACCCAACGGCAAACCGCTTTATGGTGGCACCTACCACACCAAAACTCAGTGGATAAAGGTCCTTAGCGAGATCAATAAAAAGTACAAGGAAGATAAAAAAGGGGCGGAAGAATATGCCAACAAGGTAGTGCAGGGAGTTGCTGAGGTAAACTTTATTCCGCAGCTCGCCACAGAAATGGAACTACAACCACAGCTGCTTACTCAGGCTATAAATACCTGGAAACCACAATGGGACATGGAATTGGGAGGAAACCTGGGGCAACAAAAATTTATTATCCCGGTTAATCTGAATTTTCTGCTGGATTATGCCGCATTGTCAAAAGATCTGGAAGCCGATGTATTTGTTGAAAATACGCTGAATAAAGTCATACAGGGAGGTATTTATGATCATATTGGGGGCGGATTTTTCCGCTACAGCACGGATCCAAGCTGGAAAGTACCGCACTTTGAAAAGATGCTCTATGACAATGCACAATTGCTCAGCTTGTATTCCAAAGCCTACACCATTTATAAGGACCCGGAATACAAGAGGATCGTATTGGAGACCATTGACTTTCTGGATCGGGAAATGAAGAATCCTGAAGGGGGTTACTACGCCGCTATCGATGCAGATAGTGAAGGAGAAGAGGGAGCTTACTATATATGGAATGAAAATGAGCTGCGGTCAAATCTTGGAGATCAGTATGAGCTGTTTGCTTCGTATTATTCAATAAACAAAGCATCAGCCTGGGAAAAAGACACCTATGTATTGCATAAAAAAGGAACGGATCAGGACTTCGTAAAAAAACACGGGATCACCATCGGTGAGCTTCAGACATATACTAAAAATTGGCAATCAATTTTACTAAAACAAAGGGAACTGCGTGTTCATCCGCGAATAGATGACAAGATCATTACTTCATGGAATGCGTTATTGATCAAAGGCTTTCTGGATGCTTATAAGGCATTTGGGGATGAGGAATATATGTTTCGTGCCGAGTCTATTTATGAATTCTTGCTAAAACATGCATATGTTGATTCCAAACTTGTACATACCTATAAGAAGGGTAGTAAGCAGCAAGAAGGTTTTTTGGAAGATTACACCTTTCTGGCAGATGCCTCCCTAAGCTTGTATGAAAACAGCTTAGATACTTCGTATCTGGAGCTGTCCAGTGAACTTACCGACTATGCCCTAGCTAATTTTTCTGATCCGGGATCAGAAATGTTCCGATACAATGAACAGGAATCTCTCATTGCCAAGATCATAAAGACCGATGATGGCGTTATGCCCTCACCCAACGCAGTGATGGCCCGGAATTTATTCAGGCTAGGACAGATTTTTTACGAAACCGACAAACTCAGCAAAGCAGAGCGAATGGCCACCATAATGGTAAATCCTATACAGGAAGCTGCGGGTAATTATGCAGCATGGGGCTCATTGTTTTTGGAACATGTCTATCCTTTTTACGAGATCGTGGTAGTAGGTACCAATGCTGAGGAACTTTTAAATGCTCTCCAATCAGAGTATATACCCAATGCACTTTTTGCCGGGAGTGCCACAGAAAGTGAACTGCCATTGTTTGAAGATAGGTATGTAGAAGGGGAGACCTTTATTTATGTCTGTTATAACAAAACCTGCAAATTACCTGTAAAGACCGTTACTGAAGCCTTGCAGCAACTAAGGGATTTTCAGGTATATTGACCTTTACCAATTGCAGTGGCTCACTATTCTTTGCCACCAGTACATATTTTTGCCCCTTTATTTCAATAGGCATCATATCTTTTACATCGCCCGGGGTGAACCAGCCACTTTCATAGTTGGTCACCGGGGTAAAGTCGCCTTCTCCATTTCCCATTAAATACAGTCCGTTGCTGGCATCGTTCCTGGGTGTTTCCACCTCTGAACTATAAAGATTTCCTGCGATCACAATATCAAGATGCGTATCGGCATTATAATCGCCTACAAGGATCTGATTGATGCTGGATAGCTGCGCCATGTTGGGCAATGAATGAACGGTAAAGCCTTGTCCGGTATTTTCCAGATATGCACTGGCAAAAGAGGTTACCTGATAGTGCAGGGCCTCTTCAAGATACTCTTCCGTATACACATCCTCCAAAGTGGCCGTGGAAAAGGAGGCGTAATCCTCAAATTTCTTTTTGATCCCCGGCATTTGTTGAGATGAACACTCTCTTCCGCGCAGGGGATATTTTTTACCTCCGTTAAAATAACTCAGTACAATATCTGAAGTGCCACTATTGTCAAAATCACTGTAATAAATATCAAATGTTTCCTGATCATTCGCCTTGTATTTGTAGTTCAACCCCAGGTTACCCGCTATATAATCCATATCGCCGTCTGCATCAAAATCACCTTGTTGTATGCTAAACCACCACCCTGTGGAAGAAGCTAGTCCATTCTCTTCGGTAGTATTTTCAAAGCTGCCATTTTTATTTTTTAAAACCGTAACGGGCATCCATTCCCCGGTTACAAGAAGGTCTTCCCAACCATCCCCATCGTAATCTGTCCATAATGCATCCGTGACCATTCCGAGATCTTCCAGGAATGGTGCCACGGTACGGGTTACATCTTTAAATTCCGCTCCTCCTTTTGGCGTACTCACATTTTCCAGGATATAACTTTTGGCAGGGGAGGGGTATTGCCCCGGAACTAATCTTCCTCCTACAAAGAGATCCAGGTCTCCATCCTTATCAAAATCGGCTGCTTTTACACGCGACCCACTGGTATACATTTCAGGCAGTGATTTAGCAGCTCTGAACAACTGTCCGCTTCCATCATTGAGATAAAGCCTGTCCTGTAATAATTCAGATTCCGGTCCAAATTCGTTTCCGCCACTTACCATATATACATCATTGTCACCATCACCTTCCGCATCAAAAAGAAGGATGCCAAGGTCTTCATAAATACTATCTCGCGCTACTGAAGGCATTTTCATTCGTTTAAATCCCTTTGTGGTCTGATAGAAGATCCCTGCCTGTTGGTTGGCCGCCCCGCCAATGATAAAATCGTCTTGCCCGTCACCATTGAGGTCACCTACGCCTATCCCCGGTCCAAACATGGAGGTTTGATGGGGTAGGAGGATCTCTTTAATAAAATCATTGTAATAATTCTCCTCATGGCTGAAATCTATTGCCATATCAGCAGCATTTGTATTTTCAAATAGTTTCTCCTCTTCAGATACTTCTGTAGGTTGAACATTATTGGCATTGCCGTAATTCAGGGTATGGGCTTTATTGAGTTCAAGGTTTGTGATCAGTTCTTCCTTTCCATCGGGCCAATGTATGAGAAGGCTATCCAGGGTTGTAAGATCACCGAATCCAAAATGCAATTGTGGAGCAGTGGATGATTGAAACCCTCGCGTTAGTGTCATCTCCTGGAATTGTCTTTCACCATTACCATTGGCAGTTACCTGCACTCCGATACCAAAAGGATTTTTCTCCGGGCCTTTAAATTTTAAGGTAGCATAACTGCCCTTTGTGGCACTTAAATTTTCGAATACTGAAGCAATATCATCTATATTATTGGTAATGATCTCCAGATCTCCATCATTATCCAGGTCTGCATAGACGGAGCCGTTGGAAAATCCTTCAAAGGAAATACCCCATTCCTGATTCATTTGAGTAAAGGTGAGGTCCTTATTATTTTTAAAAGCGAAATTGTCTATAGGTTCTGAAGGCAGATCCATGCTTCGCTGAAGCAAGTTGTCTAATGGGCGGCCTTCCTTTTCCCAGTTCAAAAAGAAGTCGCGGTTATTGATCTCCCTGCGTGTGCCATTTGAAATAAAGATATCTTTCCACCCATCGTTGTCCAGATCGGCCATAAGAGGCCCCCAGCTCCAATCTGTGGACGAAACACCGGCGAGTCTGGAGATATTACTAAAATCTGGTAAGGTATCATTGAGCAGGCCATTATTGAGTTGCAGGGCATTTTGCATATATTGGTAATGAAAGCCCGAATTTACTGTGCTCCAGAAAAGATCGGGATTCATACTGGCCATATTGGCCTTAGAGCGCCTGTTCACATTGGCGGTCATGTCTACCTGCAATATATCCAGCAGCTCATCATTGTTGAAATCAGCAATATCAGCCCCCATTCCATAGAAAGCGGTGTTCTTGGTAACTTTTTTCACTTCCTCTGAGAAGGTTCCGTTCTGATTATTGACAAAAAGGTAATCCGGGGTAGAGAAATCATTGGAAATATAAATATCCGGCCAGCCATCTTTATTGAGGTCCCCTACAGTTGCACTCAGAGAGAGGCCAAAAGTGCTTAACCCCGCCTCCTTGGTGACATCAACAAAGCTAAGATCATCATTTCGATAAAGTTTATCAGTCTCAATAGGTTTTGGGTATTGTTGCTTAAAGAGATAAAAACTATTGGGCGCATCAAAACGGGTAGGGGGGTAATTGGCAACATACACATCCAGATCCCCATCCAGGTCATAATCAAAAAAGGTTGCCTGTACGCTGTTGCCGGGATCGGCCAGACCATACTCCGCTGCTTTTTCGGTGAAGGTCATATCCCCGTTATTGATAAATAGCTGATTTTCCTTTGCTCCAAATTTACCCCCAACGGAACAGTAGATATCCAACAGCCCGTCGTGGTTGACATCTGCCATGGTTGAACCTGTGTACCATCTGTCATCTCCGGAGATCCCTGCAGTATCGGAAATATCCTCAAAGTTCATATCACCTTTATTCAGGTATAGTTTATTGGGGACCATGTTCCCTGTAAAAAAAAGATCTATCAGCCCATCGTTGTTAATATCACCTGCAGAGACACCTCCCCCCATGTAGATATAGGCGTAGGTAAAATAATTCAGGGAATCATTTTCCGTAAGTTGATTTTTAAATGCAATACCGGTGTCTTCTTTTTCCAGTTTGTTGAAGATCCGTGCTTCGCTCGACTCGGATTTATTACAGGAGGCAAAAGAAAATAGGAAAATAGCAGCAACAATAAAATAGGTCTTCATAGGATTTACATCTCAATACCTAAATATAGGAATTCAGTCCAGTATTAAAACAAAAAAACAGGGCATTTAACATGCCCTGCTTTCTTTTTAGATTGGTTTGTTTAACTAGAATCCGGGATTCTGTGACAACACTCCTCCACTTAAGTCGATCGCATTGATCGGGATCGGCATTAGATTCATGTTAGGCATATACGTCCCTGCCTTCTGTCCAAAATTTGGAATGGTACGTGCCTCATTCTGAACGTACGTATTGATCACACTTTCAGCAACACCCCATCTTCTGAGATCGAAGAGTCTGTGACCTTCCATGGCTAATTCTAAACGACGCTCAAAGCGTACAGCCTTTCGGGCTTCATCCTGATCAGCAAAAGAAGGATAAGGCTCTATTACATAGTTAGCTGCATCTCCTGTGCCAGTTTCATTTTGTAAATAAGACATATTCTTAGCACGGTTGCGTACCTGATTTACATAGCCTAAAGCTGTTGGCAGATCTCCTGCTTCAACCGCAGCCTCCGCAGCCATCAGCAATACATCTGCAAATCTGATGATATGGTAATTAATACCGGAGTGCTGCTGTCCCCAAGCACCTGTACCCACGTTACCGTCTTCACCTGCCTGGTAGACATTTTTCTTTGAAAGATAAGGTCCGGAAATGTCCGCATCTGATGCACGGATCCAATCCTGCCCTACATGGGCGCCATAGCCGTTATAATCAATTCCTCTCCTACCTACAGTATAGTCTAGTCTTGGATCTAATGGCCCGGCATGTGGAGTAAATGGATCAGCACTCGCCAGCTCTTGATCATTAGTTACATCGGTTTGGTTAAAGGTA
>JABDQS010000146.1 GCA_013042125.1 Eudoraea sp. | reverse complement strand
CCTTTGGCACAGGGCATAGTTCAACCTCTATTTCAGCCATCATGGGGATGGCCATCGCCGCAAAACTTCAAGGAGATACTACCAGAGAGCATATTGCGGTTATAGGAGACGCCTCCATTGCCAGTGGAATGGCCTTTGAAGGGCTAAATCATGCAGGAGTAACCGATGCAAATGTCCTTATCATCCTGAATGATAACGCCATCGGTATAGACCCCAGCGTAGGGGCATTAAAGAAATACCTCACAAACGTAAAAAAGGGGACTGCCAAAGAGGAGAACATCTTCGAATGTCTGAATTTTGAATATTCCGGACCGGTAGACGGGCATGATATGAGCGCAGTAATTGATGCACTATCTACGTTGAAGGAAATGTCCGGGCCACGCTTACTTCACATCATTACAACAAAAGGCAAAGGGCTTAAAAAAGCCGAAGAAAATCAGATCACCTATCATGCACCGGGTAAGTTTGACAAGGTAACCGGAGAATTGGTCAGTTCTGAAACAGATGGTCAGCCACCTAAATATCAGGATGTTTTTGGTCATACGCTGGTAGAATTGGCCGGGAAAAACAAACAGATCATTGGCATTACCCCTGCTATGCCTACCGGAAGTTCTTTAAAATTCATGATGGAGACCTTTCCGGAAAGAGCCTTTGATGTGGGTATTGCGGAACAACATGCCGTTACTATGGCCGCCGGTTTGGCAGCCGAGGGAATGATCCCCTTTTGTAATATCTATTCCACCTTTTTACAACGTGCCTATGACCAGTTGATCCATGATGTGGCACTACAAAATTTACCGGTCATCTTCTGCTTGGATCGCGCTGGCCTGGTAGGACAAGATGGAGCTACCCATCATGGTGCGTATGATCTCGCATTTCTACGATGCATCCCTAATATGGTCATATTTGCGCCTATGAATGAAAGTGAGCTGCGAAATATTATGTATACCGCTCAGGAAGGAATTGAACATCCCATAGCCATTCGTTACCCCAGAGGCAGGGGCGTAATGACCTCCTGGCGCACTCCTTTTAAAAAGATCCCCATAGGTACTTCCAGGAACCTGGTGAAGGGTGATAAAATTGCTGTATTATCTCTTGGTCATATTGGAAATATGGTAACTAAGGTTCTAACCAAGCTTCAGCATCCTGTGGATATTGGTCATTTTGATATGCGTTTTGTAAAGCCCCTGGACAATGCTCAGCTCCATCATATTTTTAAGACATACCAGATCGTGGTTACGCTGGAAGATGGTTGTGTAATGGGTGGTTTTGGCAGTGCCATTTTAGAATTTGCCAACACACATGGCTATAAGAACAAAATTAAATGCCTGGGGCTTCCGGATATCTTTATTGAACATGGTTCGGTTGAGGAACTTCAGGCTTTAGGAAATATAGACGAAACATCTATCACCAATTGTTTAACTCAATTTCTTGATGAGGTCTCTTAAAGTTTCAATATCTATTCTGATATATCTTGGGCTGAATTTCCAACTTTCTGCTCAGGATACTATTGTTCCACCACAGGAACCGGATACTACAATTATAGATACTATTGTGATCCGGGCCGTGCAGGAAAAAATAAAATATATCCCCAGAGGAGTGAACCTTACCAACCCTGTGATCTCATTCAACAAGACAAGATCGCGCACCAAAAAATTCAACCGCTTTAAGATCCCTTCCTTTTGGCGCGTAGAGAACACCCTGGGATTAAACTTAAGCGAAGTGGCCTTTGTAAACTGGAACGCAGGGGGGGATAATGCCTTTTCCGCCCAGGCAAATGCCAAATTTGTCCGCAACTACAAATTCAGGTATGTTCAATGGGATAATGATCTGTTACTTCGGTACGGTGTAAACGTGCAGGAAGGTCAACAACTTCGAAAAACAGAAGATGCTATTCGTTTTTCTTCCACCTTCGGATATCGAAGAGATACACTAACAAGTTGGTACTATTCAGCCAAAGTAAAATTCAATACACAATTCTCCAATGGGTATAAATATCCTGATCGTACCATGCCCATTTCCAGATTTATGGCCCCGGGCTATCTTTTTGTAGGGGGTGGTATTTCCTATATTCCTGAGGGGAAGAACTTTAATCTGTATATCTCCCCGATCACTCAAAAAGCCACTTTCGTTCTGGACCAGGATCTGGCCAATGACGGAGCCTTCGGAGTCCAAAAAGCGGTACGGGACTCCACCGGCACCATTATAAAAGAAGGAGAGAACAAATTCATTGAATTAGGGATCTCCGTAACCAATGAATGGGAAACCCCTATTTGGAAAAATGTACGTTTGGATCATAGAATAAGTCTTTATACAGACTACCTGCGTTCTTTTGGAAATGTAGATATAGACTGGGAATTGAACTTTGACTTTAGGGTAAATGAATTCATCAAAGCCAATTTTGGTACACAGATCATTTATGATGATGACATCCGTTTTAACCAGGTAATTGCTGATGACGGCACAGTCGTATCCTCAGGCGTGCCAAAGATACAGTTCCGGCAATTACTGGCTATTGGCCTCAGTTATAGTTTCTAGAGTTGTTTCCCTGAGATCTTATTGTGGATATGGACCGCTGCACTGTCTGAAAGACTGGC
>JABDQS010000145.1 GCA_013042125.1 Eudoraea sp. | reverse complement strand
ACCATTTCCGGGGTGGTGTTAGAATACCGAAATCAAAAACCTTTACAGGATATTAAAGTACAAATTGAAGAGAGTGAGGAAGAAACAAGGACCAATGAAAAAGGAGAATTCGTGCTTCGTACAGAATTAAAAGGTAAGCAGCAGCTGGTCTTCTCTTATACAAATATGGTTACTAAATACTATCCTGTATTCCTGGACACAGATACTATGAATATAGGTCCGGTCTATATGGAGCAGAACTTAGCAATTGAAAAAACAGACAATTTGGTCGCACTAACAGAAGCCGACCTTTTTGATAATGCGTCTTTGGAAACAGCCTCCGGATTATTACAAGCAACACGCGATGTGTTTCTTTCCAGGGCAGCGTTTGATTTTAGTCAGGCCTATTTTAAAGTACGTGGGTACGATTCGAATGAAGGAAAGGTCCTGATCAATGGTATACCTATGAACCGCTACTGGGACGGTAGGCCACAATGGAATAACTGGGGTGGACTAAATGATGTTACACGGAATCAGGAATTAGACTATGGCCTTGCTATCTCCGAGAATGCTTTTGGAGGCCTGTTAGGAAGTACCTCCATAGACATTTCGCCATCCAATGCAAGGCCGGGTTTTCGCTTTTCGGCTTCTGCTTCCAATAGAACATACAGGAATAGAATAATGGCAACCTACCATTCAGGGGTTCGAAAAAAGGGCTTGGCATTCTCATTATCAATTTCACACCGCTGGTCCCGGGAAGGGTATGTAGACGGAACCCAATATAATGCCTATGCATTTTTTTCGGCAGTAGACTATACCTTTTCCCCGGAACATAGTATAGGCGTGGCCCTGATCAATTCCTACAACAGCAGGGGAAGATCTGCGGCCCTTACAGATGAAGTAGTTACTTTACTTGGTTCAAAATACAATCCATACTGGGGATTGCAAGAGGGTTCAATAAGGTCCTCGAGGATCAGAACCCTACATGAACCTATATGGATGATGTACTATAAATACAAGTCCGGTGGTATGCGAATACGAGCTGCTTTGGCACATCAATCCGGTGAAATAGCCAGCAGCAGGATGGGATATTACGATGCCCCCAACCCGGACCCTATCTACTACAGGTATATGCCCAGCTATTATATCAACAGTCCAATTGGTGCAAATTATATTGGAGCAAATCAGGCAAAAGAAGCTTTGCTACAAAATCCTCAATGGCCCTGGTCCGCTCTATATGACGCCAATGGCACAGCTTCGCGACAACAAAATGCTGCTTATGTCTGGTATGATGATGTTAACAATGAAAGTTCACTCACCGGTAATGTAGTGATCAATCTCGCCTTGAGCAAAAAGTTCAAAGTAGCTACCGGTATTAGTTTTCAGTTTTCAGAGAGGCACAGTTTTGCCAGATCCAGAGATCTTTTAGGGGCAAAGAATTTATCAGACAGAGATCCATTCACAAACACTCGCAATGATGTAAATGGCTCTCTTAGCAAAGAACAAAACGAGATCTTCAATTATAATTATGTCATCAATACTCATTATTGGGAAAGTTTTTTACAAGCCCGTTTTTTCTGGAAACAGTGGGACATTTTTGTCGCGGGGGATTATGCAGCTAGAGATTTTCAGAGAGACGGGCTTTTCCTAAATGAGCGTTATTTACAAAACTCGTTTGGAGAAGGGGGCTTGAAGCGCTTTCATAATAGCTCTCTAAAAGCAGGACTGTCCTACAGACTTACTTCAAGGCATTGGCTCAAAACCCATGCCTATCTTGGAACACGGGCTCCACTCTTGAAATCGTTGTATATAAATCCCAGAGAGAATCATGAAACAGTTCCAAATATTACAAATGAAAAAGTACATAGTGTTGATCTGAGCTATCTGCTCCGAATGCCCAAACTTACCGCCAGGGTGTCCTCTTATTACACACGATTTCAAAACGCAACAGAAGGTAATTTCTTTTATGTGGATGCTGGAGTAGGATCAGATTTTGTACAGGAAGTGGTGACGGGTTTGGATAAACTTCACAGGGGCGTAGAACTAGGGGTAGTTTATGATCTGTCAACTACAACTAAAGTATCTTTTGTAACTGCCTTTGGTGAATATCAATATGCGAGTGACCCAAATATAACCATCAATTTTGATACCGTAGGAGCTGGTGAAGATCTGCAACGAAGTGAAGGTAATATTGATCTGGGCATAGCCGGCATCAAAAACTATCGGATGGCTCAAGGTCCTCAAACTGCTCTGTCCCTTGGAATGGAATATAGAGATCCATCCTATTGGTGGATAGCCGGAACAGCAAATTATCTTGCTCATAAATTTATTGATATTGCGATGATAACCCGCACAGCAAGCTTTAAAATTGATCCTGATACAGGGATACCATTTCCTGAGGCCACGGAAGAAAAAGTAAGATCGATGCTCGCACAAGAATCGCTTTCGCCGGTCTACCTCCTTAATCTCATTGGAGGAAAATCATGGTTGTATAATGATCATTATATCAGTGTTTTTTGCAGCGTAAACAATCTGTTTGATGTCAAATATAAAACTGGCGGGTATGAGCAAAGCAGAAATGGCAATTACGGACAGATGCTTCAGGATAACCTCAGTGGAAGTCCGTCATTTGGTCCTAAGTATTGGCATGGCTTTGGACGAACTTTTTTTCTCAATGTTGCAGTTAGCTTTTAATATTTTCCGGTCCATGTCTCCACATAGAAATAATAGATATTTACCATTTATGATGATGTTGATCCTGTCTGCATGCATTCGTTCAGATGATTGGAAACCACCATCAAGATCTTGCAATACTGATCTAAAATCGAATACTACCTTTCAAAGTGTTTACGATTTGTATCAGGGAAGCACTACAAAAATATTAGAAGATTTAGTGGTTGAAGTGTATGTTATTTCATCTGATGAAATGGGAAATTTTTTTAATACCATCCATTTGCAGGATAAGGCTAGTAACCCCACAAAGGGATTTCAAATGGAAATGGATCTTCGAGATTCGTATCTTCGTTTTTCGCCGGGGGATAAGGTATATATCCATTTGCAGGGGCTATATCTGGGAAGGTCCAAAGGGATCTATAAATTAGGAAGTGCCTATACATCTTTTGGCAACCTCATAGTAGGCAGAATCCCTACCCATGCTATAGGCAAACACCTTGAAAAGAGTTGTGATCAGGAATCTGAATTAGTTCCTTTCGTTACAACAATTGAAGATCTGGAGTTTCAGAATGCGAATACCCTGATCACGATAGAAAACATTGAATTCAGTGAAGAAGAATTGGGAAAGACGTATGCCGTTGCTGAAGAAATGTCTGAACGGATACTGATAGATTGTAATGATCTACAACTTGTGCTGCTCACTAGTGGTTATTCAGATTTTTCACAGGAAAAACTACCCGAAGAGATGGGGACCATCACCGGGATCTATTATCCGGAAGATGAGCTTCCACAATTGATTATCAGGGCTCAGGCAGATCTGAACTTTGATAGGGAACGCTGCAAAGACCTGATCACCGAGTTTACTACCGACTCCTTACTTATTTCTGAAATCGCAGATCCGGATAATGCCAGTAGTGCTCGTTTTGTAGAACTATTTTATTCGGGGAAGGATTCTTTATCACTCAAGGGATGGCATCTAGACAGGTATACCAATGGCAATACTGCTCCAGGTTCCACAATAGATCTTAGTAGCCTTTCAATTTATGCTGGTAATACATTGGTTCTGGCCTCAAATGCTGTTTCTTTTGAACAGATCTATGGTTTTGAACCAGATCTGGAAGCGGGACTTAATAGTCCGGCTGATTCTAACGGTGATGACAACCTTGTGTTGGTTGATCCATTTGGGAACATAATCGATGTTTTTGGTGTTGTGGGGGAAGATGGTTCCGGTACGGATCACGAATTTGAAGATGGTCGTGCCTTGCGAAATGCATTCGTTCAGTTTGGCAATCCGGTGTATACCTTTTCAGAATGGACATTATATAATGATACGGGAGGAGCAGGTACCGTAAATCAGCCACAAAATGCCCCCCAGGATTTTTCGCCGGGGATCAGGGATTAAAAAGTTACTTCATTTAAGATCATTCCAGCTTATAGTATTTATTATTCAACCAAAGTATTAAGACACCAAAGCTTACAGCTACCACTACCAGCAGGTCATTTACCAGTCCGGTTGTACTAAAAGAAAGCCTGATCAGGATGGTTGATATAATAAAACCCGAGTTTCTGATCACCGCATTAAATTGGTCCGTATGGAAGAATGAAAATAAGAGTAACAGAACATCGGCAAGGATAAGAATGGTAAAGAATTCATTAAAAAATATCAGATTGATGTCTCCAAGTGAATTAATACCCCTATTGGTGGCTCCCAGGACATCAGATATCCATGTCCCAAAACTATAAAAGGCAAGGACGAAAAATACAGGCACTAAAATGATAGCCAGGATTTTTTTCCTTTTAATTAGCCTTGTGAGGGTTCCTGAAGGCACCTCTTCATCTCCCCTCATCTTTTTTCTGGCCAGGTTTAGCCGATTAAATAGAAGTATCAACCCAAACAATAACAGTGTTGTCACCAGGTCAAATGTTAGCTGTAGATCATAGCTGTTTTCGAACCAATTGGAGTTAAGGTCTAAATTAGAAAGGTCTTTGAAAATACGCCTGATGATAACCAGGGTAATGATCTCATATTGCTTGCTTATATAAAGTGAAATTGACTTTGGGAGATAGTAGACCAGTAGATAGACCTCGTATACCAGAATAAAAGAAAAAGGAGTATAGATGGCCGCGATGGGATTATTAAATAGGTCGGATGTAAAAGGCAATCCTCCGGGAATGAAATCCTTGATCAGAATTAATGTAAGATGTAATAGAAAACTAATGATCGCAATGGTAACGATGAGTTTCTCACTGCGCTTTTTGGTCTTCTCAGAGAGAAATAAAGAATACAAAAGGTCAATATTATTTTTTTTTGAATTCATTCAGTTACTGTTTACGTTTTTGAAGAGGGGGTCGTCCAGGCGTATTCTACCAGTTTTTCCAGGGTTGTATACTCCAGGGCCTTTTGGTGGGTTGCTTCTAACACCACAGGAGGTGCTACCCCTGCTTTTTCCGCTTCTATCCATCTTGAGATACACAAACACCATTGATCACCGGGTTTTAGTCCGGGAAATTGCCATTGAGGGATGGGGGTAATAAGATCGTTTCCACGCTCTTTTGAGTAAGTCAGGAATTCTGTAGTAACCCTGGCACAAACCACATGGGTTCCTGTATCAGCCGCCATTGTCCTGCATAGGCCATCTCTGAAATACCCGGTCATAGGATCATAGCAGCAAGGCTCCAGAGGCATTCCAAAGACATTTAATAATTTCTCGTCCATACTACAATATACATTATAAAATTATAGAGGTACATTTGAAAAGTTGAAATGTGTTTTTATATTTAGAAGTATGCAACAAGAATCTTTTTTTAATGCGATAAGGCAAGGCGATCTGAAGGAAATAGATAAGGCACTAAAGGAAAACCCTCAACTTGTTCATATCAGAGATCAGCGAGGTTCTACTCCTTTAATTTTAGCAGCCTATTACGATCATGGTGCGATCGTTACCTCATTGTTAGAGAACGGTGCCCGGATTGATGATACAGATGGAGTGGGGAATACCGCATTGATGGGGGTCTGTTTTAAAGGATATGCAGGAATAGCAGAACAATTAATGAAAGCAGGGGCCGATGTGAACACCACCAATAGCATGGGGGCCAGTTGCCTTATATATGCGATCACCTTTAACAAGCCTGAAATAGCCCGACTGCTAATAGCACATGGGGCAGATTTGAATATCAAAGATGCCCGTGGCAATACTGCCTTAGATCATGCTAAAATGCAGGGTTTTGGTCATTTAGAAGAGATTTTAACCAATAAATAAGGTCAAAAAACACAATGGATCTACAGCTTTCTGTCGCTTTAATACAAACCTCTTTATTCTGGCAAGATCCGGCTAAGAACAGGGCATGGTTTTCTGAAAAGATCCGTACAATTGAAAAAGGAGCAGACCTTATTGTACTGCCAGAAATGTTCACTACAGGTTTTACTATGACCCCTGAAGCCACAGACAAAGCTGAAGGGATAAAAACACTGCAATGGATGAAGTTTGAGGCCCGAACGACCAATGCAGCTGTTATAGGAAGTATCCCATTTTATGAAAATGAACAGTATACAAATCGGTTGTTCTTTGTGGAGCCAAATGGCAACTATCACTATTATGATAAGAGGCATACCTTTACCCTTGCTGGAGAACACCTTACCTATGCTTCAGGAAAGGAGCTGCTTGTAGTGGATTATAAAGGGTTTAAAATATGCCCTTTGATCTGTTATGATCTTCGTTTTCCGGTATGGTCCAGAAATACGGCGAATTATGATATTTTGCTGTATGTTGCTAATTGGCCGAAACCAAGGATCACAGCCTGGGATACCCTGTTAAAGGCAAGAGCCATAGAGAACATGGCATATTGCATTGGGGTTAACAGAATTGGGAAAGATGAGAATAATTATGAATATGTAGGTCACTCCGCCTGCTACGATGCCCTTGGAACACAAATGGCATTTTCAACAAAAGATGAGGTGCTCAATATGGTGATCAAAAAGGAGGACCTTATTACTACCAGAACCAAGTTCCGATTTCTGGAGGACAAAGATAATTTTACTCTTCAATAGGAAAGATCTGTTCCAGCTCCCAATTTGCCCTAACTTCGATCTCCCGCGGAAAATACACGATCTTTTCAGGTTGAACTTTTTCCATGAAATTACCTGTGTCCCAGCGTTGGTTTGCATTGGCGTCAAAAATAGCACGTAGGAGGTACTTTTTTGGCTCTAACAGCTTGAACTCATACAACGTGTCTTTCTCAGAAATAATGGAACGTACCACTTCGCCTTTTGGTTCTGTAAGTTGTAGAATAACAGGATACATTACTGCCCCCTGGAGGCGTATTCTAAGGTTCCCATAATCGGCATAACTCCCTGTTCTTATCCTGTATGATAACGTATCATTGGTAGCGCCAAAAAGATCTGTTATTGCTCCGGGTAGCATGGTAATGCTATAGCTATCATCAGGTTCTTTGTTAAAATTCAATTTAACGCGGTTAGCCAGCGTATCTAGTTGAATCTTCAAAGACAGGATGAGTGAATCCTTGTTCATCATAGATACTTTGGAGGTGTCTATCTGCCGAATGGGAATATTTGCACTGATAGCCATGGTATCCAGAAATCCGATAGAACTGCGGTAACTAGGATTCAGAACTAATGAATCTGGAGGTAATTGCCGTGTTTTAATTGTGAATGTATCGCGTTTTTGTAAGCGTTCATTTAAAACTTCGAAGAGCAGTGAATCTACTTCAAAGGGGTTGAACCAATAGTTAAGGGTATCCTTCCCCGGTTCTTTTGCTATATAGGTGGTTATGGAATCAGGGATCTTGGATAAAGGGGTTATCTGAAGTGATTCATTACTGCCATTATATCCAAAAATGATCTTATTCGCCGCAGTGAATTTAGGGAGAGAAGGGCTGTATTTTGGGACTTCCCTGAAGAGGTTCAGAAGGTAAATAGAATCTGTGGGCAAGGAAATAGTATCCTCAACAAATCCGATCTTGTCTGTAACAGCATCGTAGAGATTGTTCTTCCCTTCATCTTTGATCGCCAACAACCGATACTTACCGGCTTTTAGATTCAGAAGCCTGAAAATAGTAGTGCTATCCTGAGTGTTAGTAATGTAATTGGGGGGTCTCTTGCTAATAACAGTATCTGTGTAAGAGGTATCTATCTCGTACAGCATCACACTGATAAATTCGTCAGTTTCCTTATTAAAAGCATCTTTAACCACGCCCAAAAGAGCAAGGGAATCTATGTAATCACCGGTAGAAAAGACATAGGTAAGATAAGAGTTGGGATTATTTTCGTTATTGTCTACAATGCTTTGCCCAAAGTTGAGGGTATAGGTAGTGTTTTCTTTCAAGGTATCTTTAATGACCACTTCCACATACTTACTTGCCCCACCCTGTGGGCTGATGTCTGGAGGATATTGAAAAGGAGGTGATACAATAAGCTGATTTTGAACATCTTGCAGCTTAATATACTCGTCAAAAAATAGTCGGATTTTCGTAGTCTTAAAATTAGTGCTAAGATTTTCCGGTTCAGCTTTTATCAATACAGGGGGTTCGGTGTCCTTTGGTCCTCCTGAAGGACTCCCGCGGCGGGCGCATTGATGCAGCGCCAAGGCAATAAAAACAAGAAATAATCCTGAAATAAAACGCTTTGTGAAAGCCACGTACCCCATAGTTTGAGCAAAGAAACAACTAATTTGTAGATTTCTAAAATTAAGGGACCATGGCCATAGTGGCTATATAGATCGTAACATTGAACTCATCATTGATTGCTCTTGCACATGCCTCCAGGGTGGCCCCGGTAGTAACTACATCATCTACAAGTAATATTTTTTTATTTACTAGCCCTTGGGCCTTTGCGATCGCAAAAGTAGGGGTCTGATGTTGCCACCGAAAGATCCTCGATTTTTGGGTTTGTGTAGGAGTATTATTGGTTTTTATCAGGAGATCATCGCAATAGTCTGCATTTAGATGATGAGCCAGTTGTTTGCCAAATCTTTCAACCTGATTGTATCCCCTTTTTTTAAGTTTTTTCGGATGCATGGGTACCGGCATTACCAGATCTATTGCGGGCAGTCCTTTATCTTTCTTAAGCAGGGCCCCATACCAATCACCTAAGAAAGTGCCGATCCTGGGTTGATTTCTGTATTTCAGGTAATGAATAAGGTTTTTTACTACGCCCGGATCATTAAAAAAAAGGAAACTTGATGCTTTTTCAATGGTAATTCGACCGTAAAAAGTGCGATCTAAACTGTTTTCGTCTAAGAAATTGTACTCGGTAAGTGGTATTTGGTCTCGACAAGGGGTACACAAAATCTGCTCTCCCCGATATAATCGTGCATTACATCCAAAACACACACGGGGTAGGAGAACCGTGTTGAGATCATTTATTATATTTGGTAGCTTGGTTATAATCAAATCTTAACGCTTTAAAACCTACTTAGAACGTAGCCCTTGTTGAATGGATATTCAAGAAACTAAATTCAATTATAAGATCCTCCTGGCGGCTTTGGCGGCGGTAATTATTGGTATTCTTATTGCCTTTTATTACAGCTATGCACAATCTCAAACACAGATCCAGTATTTGGAAGGTGAAAAAGGACTACTCGTTAGAGACCTAACCCTGATGAAAACAGAGGTAGATAGATTATCTGCCCTTAACGAAGTGAATGAAATAGAGCTTCAGGATTCCAAATTCCAGGTTGAGCAATTATTAGATTCTGTAGGCCGACTTACCTTTACCATAGACAAACTTCAGGAGTTCAAAAGTGAACTCAGGACTCTTGAGGCACGATACGACAGTATTAAACTTAAGAATAACCTGTTGCGATATAACAACAAGCTACTCGCAGATAAATATGACGAGACCCGTATAATGCTCGAAGATCTTAGAGGCCAAAGCAACTCCCTTGCAGAAGCGGAAGCATTATTGCGCAGGAAAAATCAGGAGCTTAGCAGAGAGTTGAAAATGAAGAGCTACCTCGCTCTTGTCAATTCTGAAGGTAGCGGTTTCAGGATGAGAAGCGGGAGACCTATAAAAACAAATAAAGCCTCTACGATCGAAAAATTACGTGGATGTATCACCATTCAGGCAGATCCTAACACAACCTCCATTAAGGAAAAAGTGCTGTATTTCCAGTTTCTTGGACCAAACATGGGGATCATTGAGGATAATGCCAATGTTATCTCCGTTAATGGCAATATTTACAGCAAAAGAGTTACGCTCGTATTTAAGGGAGAAGAAATGAGCGTATGCGATTTTATTACGGTTCCGGAAGGATCTCTCCTTGCAGGGACGTATACCTTAAATGTCTTTGAGGATGAGAAATTACTCACTACCGCAGAATTTCAATTAAAATAATCATCAGAGTCTTTCCCTAAAGTTCTATTTTTGCCCAATGGCAATTCAAGAAGACATTTTCAGAAAAGTAATTTCACACGCCAAAGAGTATGGTTATGTGGTGCAGTCTAGTGAGATCTATGATGGACTAAGTGCCGTGTACGATTACTTGCAGAATGGTGCAGAATTAAAGAAAAATATACGCGAATACTGGTGGCAGGCAATGGTTCAGATGAACGAGAACATTGTGGGGATAGATTCTGCCATTTTTATGCATCCTACCATTTGGAAGGCTTCCGGCCACGTAGACGCATTCAACGACCCTTTAATAGATAATAAGGACTCCAAGAAGAGGTACAGAGCAGACGTTCTGGTAGAGGATCATGTAGCTAAAATAGAAGCTAAAATTGAGAAGGAAGTAAAAAAGGCGGCCAAACGTTTTGGGGATGCCTTCGATAAAGATCAGTTCCTGGCAACCAATACCCGGGTAGTGGAATATCAGGAGCGATCACAGACAATTCTAAAACGACTCGCAAGGTCCCTTGAAAAGGAAGATCTGGAAGACGTAAAGAATCTTATCGTTGAACTGGAAATAGTTTGTCCTGTTTCAGGATCTAAGAACTGGACCGATGTAAAACAGTTCAATCTAATGTTCGGAACAAAATTAGGAGCCTCTGCGGATTCGGCCATGGATCTGTACCTGCGTCCCGAAACAGCCCAGGGTATTTTTGTTAACTTTTTGAACGTTCAAAAATCGGGTCGTTTAAAGATCCCATTTGGGATCGCACAGATAGGAAAAGCCTTCCGAAATGAGATAGTGGCAAGACAATTCATATTCCGTATGCGCGAATTTGAGCAGATGGAAATGCAGTTCTTTATTAGGCCCGGCACTCAAAAGGAGTGGTACGAAAACTGGAAAAATACACGTATGAGATGGCATCTTTCCCTTGGCCTGGGAAGGGAGAACTACCGTTTCCATGACCATGAGAAATTAGCACATTACGCAGATGCTGCGGCGGATATTGAGTTTAAATTTCCGTTTGGATTTAAAGAACTCGAGGGAATTCATTCGCGAACCGATTTTGACCTGGCGAGTCATGAAAAATTCTCTGGAAAAAAACTTCAGTATTTCGATCCTGAGCTGGAAGAAAGCTATGTTCCCTATGTGGTAGAGACCTCTATTGGCCTGGATCGTATGTTCCTGGCGGTTCTTTCCAATGCATTGGTAGAGGAAGAGCTGGAAAATGGTTCTACACGGACCCTTCTAAAGATACCGGCAGTATTGGCTCCTACCAAAGCTGCTGTACTACCTCTGGTAAAAAAAGACGGTCTTCCTGAGATCGCACATAAGATCATTGCAGACCTCCGTCTGGATTTCAACGTGATCTACGATGAGAAAGACGCAGTAGGACGGCGGTACAGAAGACAAGATGCAGCAGGAACTCCTTTTTGTATTACGGTAGATCATCAAACACTGGAAGATGATACGGTTACCATTCGCCATCGGGATACTATGGAACAAAAGAGGATCGCTATTAAAGATATCGCTGCTGTTGTGGATAAAGAGGTGGCCATGAAATACTGGCTTCAAAAGATAGCAGAGGATTAAAGCGTATACCGAAGCCTGATACTGGAATAAAAATTTCTGTTGTTTCCCGGATAGTAGTACCGTGGTTCTGCACCGCCAAAAGCCTGTGTATTGATCAGGACAGATTGTGCGTATCGCACATTGAATAAGTTATTGATCCCAAGCGCAATCCCGAAGCTGAACGCTGAACTTAGTTTTTGTTCATAACGCCATTTTGTTGCAAAGACATGAAATGGATCACTAGACAAACTATTGGCATCTGTCAGAGGAATACTGCTTACATACTGATGTGTGGTATTCCAAAATAAATGATCCTTGAACTGCAGCTGCAGACCACTGTTCAATCTGTGTTTTGGCACACCTGTTAGTGGATTTCCCGAAAAATCATCGTCGCCATCTACAAATTCAACAAAACTATGCTGGTTGTAAGTGTAGTTAATAAAAGGAGTGATCCTTAATCCTGAAACGAGATCCCACCTATAATTAATGGCAGCCTCCAGGCCCCGGTGTCTTGTTTTCCCTGCGTTCCTTCCAACAAATTGATCGTCACCGATCCTTTCTGCGACCAATAGATTCTTAACATCCATTTGATATACCGCAACAAGCAGGTGGAGCTTGTTTTTTAACAGGAAGAGTTGGGATCCCAACTCGTAATTTGTTCCTGTTTCCTGAGCAATATCGGGATTGATAACGCCATCGGGTGTAAGGGTCTCTTCCACTGTTGGGTTGGAAAAGCCTCTGCTGATATTGGCATAAACCGACTGATAATTTGTGAAACGATAATTGACATTGATACTGGGCAGGGCGATGGTCCTGAAATTTCTCTCGGCACTCTGGTTAGCATCTCCCTCATTAAAAAGATCCCTGAAATCGTATTGCGTACTATTTACATTCAGGCCAAGCTGGAGATTCACCTTTTCGAACAAGGCCATATTTAACGTCCCGAAGGCATTTAGCTGAGTACGAAATTCTTTATTATCTGCGAACTGATCACCTTGCAGACTTCCCTCTCCATTGTTTTGAGCATAGAGATTTTCATATTCACCCCAGGTATATTCATCCTTGTATACTTCAGTCCCGATGGAATATCCTGTTTGTTTGCCAAAGAGGGAAATCTCGCCAAAAAAGCGTGTTCGAAGACCAAATCCATTTGTATATTCATCCAGGATACCAAAAGGACGGGCTTCATAATGGTCGAGGTAGGTATAAAAGATGCTCGTAGAATTCTTCAATGCGGGCGAATATATATGCTGATAATTGGCTCCAATGAGGGCGTAGTTATTAGCCTCATATCCTTTTGAGGCTGCCCATGTAAATGCCGCCTGAGTAGGATCTTCATTAAATGCTGTGATGCCAAGAGAACTAGGGATCTGAGCAATGTAATCTATGTAATTGACCAACAGACTGAGCTTGTTTTTCGGATCTATTTTATAGGTTGTATTCAGTAGGAGTCCATCCCTTTGGAAATTGTTATTTTCCCGATAACCGTCCGTGTCCAAATGATCGTAGTTGAGGGAGATGGACAACCCGTCATCTGCATGCAGTAGGGAAAGGTTATTCTTGAATAAGCCATAGGAGCCAATAGAAGTGTTGTTTGATAGAGTACTGCTATTGCCAAGGGCTTCTTTGGTGTTAAGTAAGATGGCACCACCAAGATTAGTCCCGAAAGCGGTTGCTTTGGGCCCTTTGACCACTTCAACCTGACTCAGATTTTCGAGATCAAAGGCTTCAATGGTAGAAAATCCGCTTCCGTTGGTAACCGGTATCTCATTGTAATACAAACGGAGTTTATCGGTGCCAAACAGGGTGCGGGCTCCTATCCCTCTGATGGTGATCCTGTTGGTATTTAAGGCACCGGATAGGGCATAAACCCCAGGGATCTGGTTAATGGCCGAAACAGCATCAATAGGGCTAAAATTGTCAAAGATCTTATCCCCGATGATCTGGGAAGGCACAATACCGGTGGTTTGTTTTTCGCGTAGTTCCTCTAGCAGAAGCACTTCCTTTAAAATGGTAATGCTATCTTGATCAGTTGGTATCTGGCCAATGCATAAAAGTGTATTTAGCAGAATAAAACAGCTTCCAAGATATCTTTTCATCCTTACATTTAAAGAAGGCAAAAGTAGCGATTAAAACCTGAATCCAAGGGAAACACCACCCCTTCCAACCACCTCCGGAGAAAAATCGGTATTGAAAAAATTCCGGCCAATACCACTGTAGACCTCTGCGATAAAACCTTTCTTTGTGATGAACTTGCCACCGATGGTAATTCCCAGGGCAAAATCGGTATAAGTTTCGCCGGTCCGTTCTGTTATAAATGTTATCTCGTTATATTCATAAATGTCTTCCTCACCGGAATTTAACATACCAAAGCCTTCTACAAAAAATCCGGTAGCATAGCCCTTTGAAAAATACCTTCTATAATATGGGGTAATAGAGTACTGTCTATAGTAGTCAAAAACATCATCATTATTTCCCGCATTGACCAAAACACCAATTCCGAAAGAGGACTCCTCATCTATTATTCGTTCATAGGCAACGTCCAAATATTTGAAGGCGATCAAATTAAAGGCATTGATCTTAAGCTCATCGCGGTCGGTGTCCGTTTCATCTTGTTGTACATCCTGTGCCCTAAGAGGAGAAAAAGATAAGATAAGGCCAATGAATAAAAGAATACAACGCTTCATACATTATGATTTTAATAGTGGAAAAGATAGGCATCTATATGGAATTAATAATAGGATGTTGGATCAAATTTAGGTTGCGCTTCTAATTGTAAACAAATCGTTAATCGCCTTTTTACTGTACTCAACAATTGCTACTTTCGAAAAAATTCTAAGATGAAGATAGTCTCCTATAATGTTAATGGAATTCGGGCAGCCCTAGGGAAAGGGTTCTTAGAATGGCTGCAAAGTGTGGATCCTGATGTGGTTTGCCTACAGGAGATCAAGGCCATGAGAGAACAGCTAGACCTTTCGCTTTTTGAAGAGGCAGGCTATCCACATCATTATTGGTATAGTGCAGAAAAGAAAGGCTATAGCGGGGTGGCCATCCTTTCAAAGAAAGAACCGGATCATATTGAGTTTGGCACCGGGATCGATTATATGGATTTTGAAGGGCGTAATTTACGGGCCGATTTTAATGGTGTATCTGTAATGAGCTTATACCTGCCTTCGGGAACAAACCTTGCAAGATTAGATCACAAACTGCAGTATATGGCCGATTTCCAGACCTATATTGACGAATTAAAGAATACGCATCCAAAACTGGTAATTTGCGGAGACTACAATATTTGTCATAGGGCGATAGACATTCATGATCCTGTCAGGAATAAAAATGTTTCGGGATTTTTACCTGTTGAACGCGAGTGGATGGGGAACTTTTTGGAGAGTGGATTTATCGATAGTTTTCGTCACTTCAACCAGGAGCCTCACCAATATACCTGGTGGAGTTACAGGGCCAACGCCAGAAACAATAACAAAGGTTGGCGCTTAGACTACGGGATGGTGAGTAGTCCACTGGCAGCTCAACTAAAACGATCTGTTATCCTGTCCAAAGCAAAACACAGTGATCATTGCCCCATCCTGGTAGAATTGGAAAGCACATAGTTTTCATTTACACATCCTATGACTACCTTTGCGGCCATTAATGCAAAGCGTAACGAATGATCTATACTACCCTGCCCCATACCACATTAGAAGTAAGTAAGATTTGCTTAGGAACCATGACCTGGGGACGGCAGAATACGGAAGCCGAAGGGCATGAGCAAATGGACTATGCTGTGGAACAGGGCATCAACTTTTTTGATACGGCCGAACTCTATCCTATTCCAGCACACCCGGACAGATATGCCTTAACCGAAAAGATCATTGGAAGTTGGTTTAAAAAAACGGGAAAACGAGACGAGATTATACTGGCTTCGAAGATCGCGGGGAAAGCTTCATTTACGAAATTTATCCGCACAACAGGATTTAAAAAAGAATCACTGATAGAGGCGGTAAATGGCAGTCTGGAACGATTACAAACAGATCATATAGACCTTTATCAACTGCACTGGCCGGAAAGATCTACCAATTATTTTGGGAAACGCGGTTATTCCCATGATCTTTCAGATTTCTGGCAGGATAATATTCATCAGGTATTGGAAACGCTCAGGGAACTCATCAAAGAAGGGAAAATAGGTCATGTTGGCTTATCTAATGAAACCCCATGGGGAGCCATGCGTTTTCTGGAAGAGAGCAAGGTGCATAAAAGCTTACCCAGGATGATCACTATTCAAAACCCGTACAGCTTGCTGAATAGGTCCTTTGAAGTGGGTCTTTCCGAAATTTCCATGAGGGAAAAATTAGGACTTTTGGCCTATTCTCCTTTAGGTTTTGGAGTATTAAGCGGGAAATATCTGGGTGGAGCTAAACCGGAGAATGCACGTATTACACTCTTTCCGGCCTATGGAAGATACAGCAATGAAATTGCACTCAAAGCCACTCAAAAGTATTTGGATCTGGCTGAAAAACATCAAATTACCCTCTCGCAGATGGCATTGGCATTTGTAACCTCAAGACCTTTCTTAACAAGTACGATCATCGGAGCAACTTCAATGGAGCAATTAAAAGAGAATATAGGCAGTATAGACCTTAGCTTATCTGATGAATTATTAAAGGAGATTGATGCCATCCATAATGAGAACCCTGATCCGGCACCCTGATCAGAAGGCTTTTTTGTCCACGTCATCAATAAATTGAATTAGCCCATTAAAGTAGGTCTTTTGGTCGTCGTATTGAGATAAATGACTTCCATTGGGGCAGTAAAGATACCTCCCATTCTGTACTTCTTTGGACATCCACTCCATATGAGCAGGATC
The DNA here is from genome assembly GCA_013042125.1 of Eudoraea sp. Classification (GTDB taxonomy): domain Bacteria; phylum Bacteroidota; class Bacteroidia; order Flavobacteriales; family Flavobacteriaceae; genus Muriicola. The sequence continues at coordinate 5,860 of JABDQS010000145.1, read as the reverse complement.
CATGGTATCATATTGAGCGCCAATTACAAGGGTTGGCACCTTTATTTCTTTTAAGCGGTCCTTGATGTCCCAATTCTTGAGGGTGGCATCTCCTGTGATTCCAAATTCACTGTACCCCTGCATATGAACATACACCTGATTATTGGCGTGGGTTAAGCTGCGCATAACAGCTTCAGGCCATTCATCCGGCGGCATGCGGAGCACATGTTCAGTATAATAATATTGAAAGAGCAGATCCCCGTATTTAGGATTCCCAAAATCTTCCGCTTCTTCCAAGGCCTTTATTTCTTTGTATATGTCAGGATCCATTTGAGGTCCCAATACATTTTGAGCGTATAAATTATATTCGGGAATGCTGCTCATCATATTAGATATTACCAATCCTTTTATGTTATCCTGGTATTTCAAGGCATATTCCATTGCGAGGATGCCGCCCCAGGATTGTCCAAGCAAATAGAAATTTGAGGCATCCAGGCCAAGTGCCTGCCGAACCTGCTCTACTTCTTCCACAAATCGTGCTGTGGTCCAAAGATCAAGATCATCCGGTTTGTCACTGTAATAAGAACCCAATTGATCGTAATAGATATATTCGACCCCTTCCTGAGGGAAGTAGCCATCGAAACAGCTGTATAATTCATGGGTCATTCCTGGCCCACCGTGAAGGAGCAGTACCTTTTTGGTGGGATTGTTCCCTATTCTTTTGGTCCATACCTTAAAATTTCCTTTAGGGGTGGTAATAGGGATCATCTTAATTCCACCTGTAAATTGGTCGTCTCGCCCTTCAAAACTCAAGTATTCTAAATCGCCCTCAGTATTTTCCGCTGAGGTGGTTTCCGGAGCTTGTTTACAGCTAAACACAACAATAGAAAGGATCAAAAGGGAGAGAAGTTTTTTCATTTGGTAAAGGATTTATGATGTACTTAAAAATAGTATAAATTGGAGTATTAACCGAACAACTTACTAACCACTTCTTCAATACGGGATACCTTAATAATATTGATAGAAGGATTTTTAAGGCCTATTTTATTGTTTTTGGAAACAAAAATACTGGTGAAGCCTAATTTTTCTGCCTCCAGAATGCGTTGATCCACTCTTCGAACAGGTCTTACTTCTCCGGCTAAACCAATTTCTGCTGCAAAACAAACTCCTTTTTCCGTAGGAATATCTGCATTGCTAGACAGAACGGCAACTACTACGCCAAGGTCTATGGCAGGATCATCTACGGTGATGCCTCCGGTAATGTTCAGAAATACATCCTTGGCTCCTAATTTGAATCCGGCACGTTTCTCCAGAACAGCCAACAGCATGTTCAGTCGCTTGCTGTTGAAACCAGTGGTGGTTCGTTGAGGAGTTCCGTACACGGCAGAACTTACAAGGGCTTGTATCTCTATCAATAAAGGTCGCATTCCTTCCAGGGTAGCCACGATGGCCGTACCACTCAGATGATCTTCATTTTTGGATATCAGGATCTCTGAAGGATTACTCACTTCTCGTAGTCCGTTACCCTGCATTTCATATATGCCCAATTCGGCAGTGGAGCCAAATCTATTCTTAAGTGCTCTTAGAATGCGATACATATAATTACGATCGCCTTCAAACTGCAGGACCGTATCTACCATATGCTCAAGGATCTTGGGTCCTGCGATGGATCCATCTTTAGTAATATGGCCCACGAGGATAACCGGAGTATTGGTCTCTTTTGCGAATTTGATAAGTTCGGCCGTGCACTCCCTGATCTGGGAAATACTTCCGGCAGACGACTCAATATAATCTGAGTGTAAGGTTTGAATAGAATCTATAACCAGAATATCTGGTTGAAGTGCTGAAATTTGCTGAAAGATCTTTTGGGTTTTGGTCTCGGTTAGGATAAAACAAGAAGTTGAACCGGGATAAAGCCGGTCTGCACGCATTTTTATTTGTTTTAAACTTTCTTCTCCGGAAACATAGAGGGTTTTGTAAGGGAGTTTGAGGGCGATCTGCAACAGGAGGGTACTTTTTCCAATCCCGGGTTCTCCACCTAACAAAACCAGGGAACCGGGAACCAAACCACCTCCAAGAACGCGATTGAACTCCTGATCTTTTATATCTAAACGCTCTTCCTTATCTGTACTTATCTCAGCGATGGATAACGGTTTAGCTACTTTTGTGCTGCCATTAACCTTAGTTTTCCAGCTAGACTTTTCTTCTTTCTGAATGAGTTCTTCAACGATGGTATTCCATTCTTTACAGGCACTGCATTGCCCGGCCCATTTTGCATATTGGGTGCCACAGTTCTGACAAAAGAAAGCGGTTTTGGTTTTAGCCATGATCTGGCTAAAGATATTGTGGTTCCGGCTAAAAACAAAAGAAACGTCCTGCTATTAACTAGCAAGACGTTTGATATTTTAATGTTGACTTTTTTGTGAGAGTTAGTATCCGAAATCGGCTTTTATGGCATCTATCTTTTCCAGCGCCAGTTCCTTGGTCAGAAAATCGATCTCCTGCATACCAAAAGCCTTCTCAAATGTACGAAGAGCTTTTTTTGCCTCGCCTAATTCCTCGTAATATTCTCCTTCAAAATAGAAGCCCAGCATGGTTTCCGGATATTGCTTTTTGCAGAGTTCAGACAAAGGCTTTAAAGCTTCATAATCATCTTTCTTCCTGCTAGCGGCGTACACTGCCATTATATCATTGAGGCTCACTTGTTTTTGGAAACCGAACAGTTCTTCTATTGTGGCATATTTGTCTTCCAGATATTTGAAAACCGGTTCTTCTGAGGTCAGTATTTTTTCCCTGTACTCTTTTGGGCTAATAGGCTTAAAGATCTCAAACATTTGTTCCCATGCTTTTCCCAGACCATAGGTTGCAACAGAGACCTCATTGGCATCGGGATATTCGTCATAGGAATAGTGGATAGTGGGTTTGTCAATAGCTTTAAGATTTTGATCCAATTGTTTAACCGTGGGATCACCACCTTCAGAAATAAGGTGATAAAAGATCTGCTGTTCCATGGCCTTCAGCCTTTCAGGCACTCTATTTTCCATTTCGGGCGCCAATCTCGGAGAAATACTAATGAAGGCACTGAAAAAGGACCGGTCCTTAAAAAGGTAATAATTGCCGAAATTGGCCGTAATATCATAACCAATGATCATCCTGAAAGGAGCTGTATTGTAATTCAGATCGAGGTATGGAATGATCTCCATCCCTAAAAATTCATAGAATTGACTTCCCTTCTCAGTGGGCAGCCCCGAATTTTCCTCGTAGGCACAATCTTCCCACCTAAGATCGTTCTTACTTTGTTCAATTCCAACTACAATGACCTCAGGCATTCCTTCGAATCTACTAAAGAATTTAGCATTAGCGACAACCTGATCAAACAGGTATTCGGCATCCAGAACTACTACTAAAGGATATTTTTTATCCGGGGTATAATCTTCCGGAAAATAATAGGAAACGTTACGCCTTTCCTGTAATTTAAATGATTCAAAGATTTCGTTGGTAACCTGTGCTATGGAGACCTGGGCGATGAACACCGCAAGTACCATGGATACGACAATTCTCATTAGGTTTATTTTATTGATTAGCGGAAGCCTATCGGTTCCTGTTCAATAACGGTAAGAGTAGAAAAGATATTGCACCAAAGACCACTACCATAAGCGTTTGAGAGATCCACATGATCCATCCAAATGCATCCCCAGATACAGCGCTAATACCGAATATGGCAAGTGATTTGCTTACGGCTATCGGATACAACCCTATGCCACCATTGGTTGTAGACATTGCAAATGCCCCTGCAATAAAGCCTACTAACAATTCTGAGAGGGATAAGGATATGGTCTCAGCCACTGTGAACTTTATTACCCAAAACATGGCAATATAGGCTCCCCAGATAAAAATAGTATGAAATAAGAAAGCCCATTTCATTTTCATTTTGAAGATACTCAGTATTCCATCTAATAATCCCTTTACCAGATCTTTAAGCTTTATGGCAAGCTTTGAACTGGATCGGCGTAGGAAGGCAAGAAAAAGAAAGAGGAAAAACACCCCGGCTCCTACTAACAATAGGGTGGCAGTAAGGCCTATTCCATTGGCCTTCAGGTAACCTAAAATTATATCCGTTTGAGAGATCAGGGCTATAAAAATGATCAGGAACAGCATCAGCAGATCTATAACTCTCTCTGTAACAATGGTCCCGAAACCTTTTTGAAAAGGAACGTTCTCATAGGTAGCCAAAGCAGTTGCCCTGAGGACCTCTCCCGATCTCGGAATACCTAAATTGGCAAAATAGGCCATTAAAATAAAGAGAATGTTATTGCGGATCTTTGGTCTATACCCCAGAGGTTCCAACAAGTAATTCCATCGTACAGCCCTTGAAATATGACTTAAAATGCCAATAAAAACGGAAATACCGACCCAAAAAAGATCTGCTTCCCGTATATACTTAAAGATCTCCTTTCTATTTTCGGGACTTGTACTGCTGTAGGAATACCAAACCAAAAAAACCCCAAGTAAAATGGGTATAATTATTTTTAAGAGTTTTTTTAAGCGAGAGCTCAAGGGTTAGGTTAAAAGATTGTTCTCTTCATTTGGAAAAATCATAGCAGGCTCAAATACTTTGGCCTCCTCAAGTTCCATAGAGGCATAGGTAATAAGGATAAGGACATCACCGACTGCCACTTTTCTGGCCGCAGCGCCATTTAATGTAAGTTCACCCGTGTTTCGAGGGCCCGGTATAGCATAGGTCTCCAATCGCTCACCGTTATTATTGTTCACGATCTGGACTTTTTCCCCCCTAATGATATTCGCCGCATCCATAAGATCTTCATCTATGGTAATGCTACCTATATAATTGAGGTCAGCTCCGGTAACTTTAACACGGTGTATCTTAGATTTTACAACTTCAATTTTCATTTTGCAAAAGTAATCAATTCAAAGCGATATTGTCGATGAGGCGAACGCCTTCAGCATAAACGGCAATAAAGCCTCTGTATTTTGTATTATCTTGTTTTCTCTTCATAGGTGTCAACGTCTCTACATCGGCGATCTGAAAATATTCCAGCTTCAGATCTGCCTCATTTGCAAAAACATCGTTCACATATGCTACGATCTTAGTAGCATTTTTTGTGCCAAACATTTGCTGAGCAGTAACCAGGGTCTTAAATACGATGCCGGCTCTTTGCCGCATGACTTTGGACAGCAGTTGGTTGCGCGAACTCATAGCCAGGCCGTGAGGTTCCCTGACAATTGGGCAGCCTATGATCTTAACCTTAAAAGTCAGCTCATTGGCTAATTTTTTTACGATCTGTAACTGCTGAAAGTCCTTCTCTCCAAAATAGGCCTTGTTTGGCCTTACAAGGTCTAGAAGCAGTTCAACTACGGTAGCTACCCCATTAAAATGATCTTCTCTGAATTCTCCTTCCATTACCTTATCCAGGCCATTAAAGGAATAATTTTTTGAAGAAATATCCCGGGTATACAATTCGGAAACAGTTGGTGCAAAGACAATGATCTCATCACTAACACTTTTTAATAAGGCCAGGTCGGCTTCCAGGGTCTTAGGATATTTTTCGAGATCTTCCGGATTATTGAACTGGGTTGGATTGACAAAAATACTAACGACAACCTTCGTATTTTCTGACAGAGCTTGCCTAACCAGACTTAAGTGTCCCTCATGTAATGCACCCATAGTGGGTACTAATCCAAGCAATCCAGACTCATCTTCATGAGCGCTCAAACAAGATTGTAATCCTTTCTTGTCAAAAATCAGCTCCATACCTAAAGTTAAAAAGCGAGCAAACTTACTATAATTACGGCTAATCTGCATAATTTTTGTAATTTTGCAGCTACGTTTCTGCGATAAATAAAATACGACCTGTATGAA
>JABDQS010000144.1 GCA_013042125.1 Eudoraea sp. | reverse complement strand
GATCTGCTGTTCCCAATTAATGCGAGGACATCTACCTTTCCTGTTTTCATGATGGGTGCCGCTACGGTTCTTCCACGTCCAAACAAAATATTCACTACCCCTTTAGGGAAACTATTTTTAAAAGCTTCCAATAGTGGAGTGATGAGCAATACCCCAAATTTTGCAGGTTTAAAAATAGCAGTATTCCCCATGATCAGGGCAGGGATCAATAAGGCAAATGTTTCGTTCAACGGATAATTATAGGGCCCTAGACAAAGAACAACCCCCAATGGCCCTCGACGAACATGGGCATAGACTCCCTCGTGCTTCTGGAATTTTGCCGAGTTTCGATCCAGTTGTTTATAATCCTCAATGGTATCGTAAATGTAATCTACAGTTCGATCGAATTCTTTTTGGGAGTCTGGTAGTGATTTTCCTATTTCCCACATTAAAAGGGTAACAATTTCTTCGCGCTTGGTTTTCATTTGAGTAACAAACTTCTCCATGCATTCAATACGATCCCTCACCTTCATGGTGGGCCATGTTCCTTTTCCCTCATCATAGGCTTTCAATGCACCATCTAAGGCACTCATGGCCTCTTTCTCACCCAGATCGGGAATACTTCCCAGTAATGTTCGCTCATAGGTCTCCGATGACGAGATCGTTGAATAGACCTCAGTATTTTTACCTTCCCAGGAAATAAGGTCCCCATTTACGAGGTACGTTCTTTGATGTATTTCTTTTGTGATCCGAAATTGTTCCGGAATCAGTGATACTTGTGTAGCCATAGCGGGTTATTTTCTTTTAAAGCAATTTAAAAATCTACTATAATTTACCTATTAAACAATAGGCTTCATGGCCGTCATAGAGGCACGTAATCTGGCACCTACAATTTCAACCGGATGTTCACGAAGGGCTTTATTGACCTGGATTAGTTTCGCATTGGCTACTCCGTTGTCCTTGCCTTCAGCATAAGATCTTCCAATCACATCCACATCAACCTTCTTCATAAAGTCCTTGAGCAAGGGTTTGCAGGCATGGTCAAACAAATAGCAGCCGTACTCCGCTGTATCAGAAATTACCCGGTTCATTTCAAATAATTTTTTTCGGGCAATTGTATTCGCAATCAGTGGTGTCTCATGTAAGGATTCATAATAGGCAGATTCCCCGATAATACCAGAAGCAGTCATTGCCTCATAGGCCAGCTCTACTCCTGCTCTTACATAGGCAACCATCAAGACCCCATGATCGTAATATTCCTGTTCCGAGATCTTCTCATCTCCTGCTTTTGTTTTTTCAAAGGCAGTTTCTCCTGTGGCCGCTCTCCAACTTAAAAGATTTTTATCATCATTTGCCCAATCTTCCATCATGGTCCGTGAAAAATGCCCGCTCATAATATCATCCATATGCTTTTCAAACAAAGGACGCATAATGTCCTTCATTTCCTCAGACAGGTCGAATGCTTTGATCTTAGCCGGATTTGAAAGTCGGTCCATCATGTTGGTGATCCCGCCATATTTCAAACCTTCAGTAATGGTCTCCCATCCGTACTGAATTAGTTTTGAAGCATAGCCGGCATTTATTCCTTTTTCGATCATCTTGTCAAAACAGAGGATAGATCCTGTTTGCAGCAATCCACAAAGAATGGTCTGCTCCCCCATAAGATCTGACTTCACTTCTGCCACAAAAGATGATTCTAACACCCCGGCCTTATGGCCTCCGGTTGCTGCAGCATATGCTTTTGCCTGTGCCAGTCCTTTACCCTCCGGGTCATTTTCCGGATGTACAGCGATCAGGGTTGGCACTCCAAATCCTCGCTTGTATTCTTCTCTAACTTCAGATCCGGGACTTTTTGGAGCCACCATGATCACCGTTAGATCTTTCCGTACCTGCATCCCTTCTTCCACGATATTAAACCCATGGGAATACGATAAGGTTGCTCCCTTCTTCATAAGAGGCATTACGGTCTGAACCACGTTCGTATGTTGTTTATCTGGTGTAAGGTTGATCAGCAGATCGGCACCGGGGACTAGTTCCTTATAGGTCCCTACGGTAAAACCATTTTCAGTTGCATTTACATAAGAAGCTCTTTTCTCTTTAATGGCAGCTTCTCTTAGGGTATAGGCAATGTCTAATCCGGAGTCGCGCATATTCAATCCCTGATTCAGACCCTGAGCGCCGCATCCTATGATCACGATCTTTTTCCCTTTTAAAGCGGAGACCCCATCTGTAAATTCACTGGTATCCATAAAACGGCATTTCCCTAATTGCTGTAATTTATCTCGTAATGAAAGGGTATTAAAATAATTCGTCATGCGTATAATTGGTTTATATTGTCTTATTCGTTGTTTTCGTATTCGTTCAATAATGCGGTAATTGGCATTGCTGCCTTGGTTACTGCAATTCTTCCGGTTCTTACAAATTGTAGTATTCCAAAAGGCTCTAACAGGTCGTGCATGTCATCTATCTCATGACGTCTCCCCGACTTAGCAAGCACGAAAAATTCTCTGGAAACAGTGACGATCTGAGAGTTACTTTCTTTTATTATGTTCTGTATCTGGCGCTCATCAAAAAGCAAATGTGATGCTATCTTAAATAAGGCAGATTCCTGGTAAATTATCTCATCATCTGTGTGATAAAAAGCCTTGATCACTTCAATTTGTTTCTCTATTTGAGCTACGATCTTACGTGTCCAATCTTCTGTGGTAAAAGTTACAATCGTAAATTTAGAAACATGTTCAATTTCTGATTTAGAGACATTTAGACCTTCAATATTAATGTGGCGCTTTAAGAATATTCCTGAAATTCTATTTAGCAATCCTACGTTGTTTTCCGAATACACCGAGATGGTGAACCATTTTTTATCCATCGGTTATTATTTTAATCTGATATCTGATACAGAAGCTCCTGATGGGATCATAGGAAATACATTATCTTCCTTCTCCACTTTAACTTCTAAGAAATAAGCTTCTTTACAAGCGATCATTTCCTCCACTGCCGACCTCAAATTCTTGCGTTCAGAGACCCGCTGTGCTTTTATATGGTAGCCTTCAGCTATTCTTACAAAGTCGGGGTTGGTCATTACCGTAGAAGCATACCTGCTTTCAAAGAACAGTTCCTGCCATTGACGCACCATGCCTAAATGTTCATTATTAAGAACCACGATCTTTACGGGTGTTTTATTTTGAAAAATAGTGGCAAGCTCCTGTATGGTCATTTGATATCCTCCATCTCCTATAATAGCAACTACCTCCCTGTCCATAGCCCCCATTTTAGCGCCAATAGCAGCAGGTAAGGCAAATCCCATGGTGCCCAAACCGCCTGAGGTAATATTGCTTTTAGACTGTGCAAACTTTGCATACCGGCAAGCTACCATTTGGTGCTGTCCTACATCTGTTACAATCACCGCCTTATTCTTTGAGGCCTTATTGATCTCCTCGATCACCTCCCCCATGGTGAGTCCGTCCTTGGTTGGATACAGATCCTTTTCTATAACCACCTTGTATTCTTCTTCGTGCTTCTTCCTGAATTCATTTAACCAGGCGTCATGACTATTCTTATTGATCTTAGGTAACAGTTTGCTTAGTGTTTCCTTAGCATCGCCCAAAAGGGGAATATCTGCCTTTACATTTTTATTGATCTCGGCAGGATCTATTTCTATATGAATGATCTTGGCTTGTTTAGCATAGGTATCCAGACTTCCGGTTACACGGTCATCAAAACGCATCCCAATGGCAATTAATACATCACAT
>JABDQS010000137.1 GCA_013042125.1 Eudoraea sp. | reverse complement strand
ACCCAAATCATTTTTGACCTACCTGCATGACCTGTTTAGAATGTAACAACCAACTTAGCTATGTCGATCACAAAACCTCCATGGAGACCTATGGGGTGGAATTATGCCGAAAGCATAAAAAGCGTATCGATAAACTTATCAGATCCAATGACACCCCATTAGCTGCAATACGACTGTATTATGCGCTCAAAGAAACAGGGGTCTATCCTATGCTCGAGTGGTGGGATGGGAAGAAATCTGTTGATATCGCTATCTCGCGAGTTAAACTAAATATCGAGATTGAGACCGAATATCAAATGCTTACCCATGAACAGGCCATGAACAATCTTGAAGAGACAATGCACTCCTTCAAAAATGGTTTCACAACCATCCGTATTCCGCATGTTGTAATTAAACATTATTTACAAGAAACCGTGCAGAGCATCGTGGGGATCATAGAAGGTTTAAAAGTGAACATCAAAGTAATTTAATAATAGTGGGCAGCTTAAAATTGGATTTTATGGAGCAAGAAAGCAAATACACAGTTAAGTCTTATAATGTTAGTAAACTAATCTTATGCCTATTGACCATTGCCGCAGTGGCAGTGATGATCAATACTAATCCTGTGCTTTCCCGATACCTTTTTGGCCTTCCTGTAGTTCTTGCCGGTTTACTGGGAATCGTAGGCAGTGCCATCTTATACAAGGGCAAGAATGAACCCATAGATGAGAAAAAGATCATTGCGTTTATTGTGAACTCTGCCATGGTGCTTCTTATCATCGCGATCTTTGTTTCCAATACCCTTTATTAGTTTTTCCTATTCCTCAAATTGCAATTTTTTCCTGGGAAAAGTATGCTTCTTTTTCTGAATGATATTTCATTTCAGTAAATTTCTACTGCACAGTTTTTGTGCATTTTTACGAATATTTTTATTCAGGTACTCTCCTCTATTTAGAATATTTGTATCTTCTTCTATCAAAATTCAACATATGAAAAACATAGACAGAAGACAATGGCTCAAGACCATGGGGTTAACCGGTGGCTTTACTTTAATGGGCGGATTGAGCGCCATGGCCCTGGAATATGAGCCGAGACCTTTTCTACCCGATGGCCCTATAAGACTCAGTTCCAATGAAAATCCGTACGGACCATCTAAAAATGTACGTTCTGTCATCAGTAATAGCTTTGATATTGCCTGTAGATATCCCTTTCAGTATTTGTCTAAACTAGTAGTCGAAATTGCTGAAAAAGAAGGCGTTTCCAAGGATTGTGTAGTGGTCACGGGAGGGTCAACAGAGGGTCTGAAAGCAACTGGACTGGTCTATGGATTGGAAGGTGGTGAGGTAATTGCCGCAGATCCCACTTTTCAGGCTATGCTCTCGTATGCTGAGAATTTTGGTGCCCATGTACACAGGGTTCCAGTGAACGAAAAAATGGAACACGACCTGGAGGCGATGAGCAAAAGAATTACCAGCAAGACCAGGTTGATCTTTCTTTGTAACCCAAATAATCCTACGGGTACTTTACTAGAAAAAGAATCCTTGCGCGACTTTTGTGTGACTAACGATGATAAGGCCGTTATTTTTAGCGATGAGGCCTATTACGATTTTATTACTGAGCCAGACTACCCCTCCATGGTAGAACTTGTAAAAGAGGATAGAAATGTGATCGTCTCCAAAACATTTTCCAAAGTCTACGGACTGGCAGGAATGCGTATTGGGTATCTGATCGCCAGACCGGACATTGCTAGCCGACTTAAAAAAGCTGTGATGGCGAATACAAATGTTTTAGCCATTGAAGCGGCACGTGAGGCCCTGCGTGATGATGAGTTTTACAAGTTCAGTTTATTAAAAAATACAGAGGCGAAACAACACATCTACAAAACACTGGATGGTTTGGGCTTATCGTATATTCCATCTCACACAAATTTTGTCTTTTTTAAGACCGGAAGGCCTATTGGTGAAATGATCAATGCCATGAGGCAAGAAAATGTGATCATTGGAAGACCTTTTCCACCCATGACGGATTGGGCGCGTATAAGCACTGGTACAATGGATGAGGTGAAAGCCTTTGGCTCCGCATTGGAAAAAGTAATGACATAAAGTAGGCTAAGATGATCTAGCGACTTGTAGCGCGTAAAATTTCCAAAGGCGGACTCCGTAGAACACTTCTGCTATTTAACAATCCTATGATCACTACCAAAATGGTTAGTGCAGGCAGGAGTATTATAAATGGCTCTATGGAAGGAACAAATGGCTCTTCGAATACAAAACGGGCTAATAAGAAACTGCCAATCAGAGATAACAATATGCCGGTTAAGCTTCCCAACACGCCTAAAAAAGCGTATTCATAGAAGGAGATCTTTAGTAGCTGCCTATTTTGTGCACCCAGGGTTCTAAGTAACACACTTTCTTTTATACGCTGATATTTACTGGTCCGAACTGCACCAATCAAAACAATGATCCCGGTAAGAATGCTTAACAATGCCATGAAATTGATCACCAGACTGATCTTATCCAGTATCCCTTCGAGTAATTCAAGAATTTGACGAAGATCTATGATGGAGATATTCGGAAAATCGGACACAAGTTGTCTTTGCAAATTTGCAGATACTTCATTACTGGGTGTGCGAGTGGTTAAGACATGAAATTTTGGCGCATCCTCCAGGATTCCCGTTGGGAAAAGCACTGAGAAATTCAATTGAACTCTTCCCCAATCTACTTCCCTAATACTCCCAATTTCGGTTTCTATCAAGACGCCTTGAACATTAAAAGTCACCCTGTCACCTACTTTTACTCTGGCATCATTGGCAAAATTCTCTGCGACCGAAATGGGTACAACCATCGTTTTATCAGCCACGGCTGTCCAGTTACCTTCCTTGATGGATTCCGAGGCTATAAGCGTGTCGCGGTAGGTTACCCTGAACTCATGATTCAGCACCCAGCGGCCAATATTAGAAGTAGTGTCATTTCTGATCTCATTTACAGACCTCCCATTAATTTCCTGAACCCGCATCGTAATTATAGGAATATTATCCAACACAGGAATATCGTTGGGCAAAATGGTGTTTTTCACATCATTTACCTGAGCTGTTTGTACATCCAGGAGAATTATATTGGGACTGTTCTCATTATCCCCTAAGGCAACTTTGCTAAGCAATATATCCTTTGAAAAGTAAAGCGTGCTAATCAGAAAAGCGCCAACACCTATAGATAAAAGCAGGGTAGCTGTCTGATTTTGGGGCCTGAAAAGATTCAATAAACTTTGCCTTGAACAGAAGCCCCAATTTGTTGGGAAATAGTGTTTTATGGTCCACATCAGAAGTTTGGCCACTCCGTAAAGAAGTGCAAAGGTTACAATTAATCCAAGTATAAAAGAAAGTGCATATCGCCAGTTATCCAAAATACGTTGAGCAAAAACAAACAAGAATAAAAAAATGATCCCGAGAATAACTAATCGGGCCTTGCCTATTTTAGGATCACCCCCTTCCTGAACTCGTAAAACAGATAATGGAGAAACATACCAGGTTCTGAATAAAGGCAGGAGTGCAAATGCCACTGACATCAATACGCCAAGCGACAGACCCAATAAGAT